>JAFYCG010000026.1 GCA_017539825.1 Solobacterium sp.
CCTAAAGTAATTGCTGCGCTGGTTGGTGCGGTAATCGTACTGGCAGGTCTTATGTGGCTTCTTATATATAATCTGGCATTCAAGAATAAGAAACAGCCTGAGAATGTCATGATGCCTACAATCAATCTTGCAGCAGGCGCAGGTGAAACAGAACTATTCGGATATGGCACAGGAAGCCAGAACAACGGAACAGAGCAGCTTACGCCCTCAGTTTCGGACGGAAGAAAGAAATATATGTTCCTTATGACAGATACAGAAGATGAGGACAGGAGCTTTAGATGTGAGCTCATCGATGAAGTTACCATCGGCCGTATGGAGGACAACTATATCATCATCGGCGATGACAACTCAGTCCACAGACATCATTCGGTAGTATCGGTCAAGAATGGAACTTTTTATTATACAGACCTTAAGGATGTTAAGAATCGAAGTGCAATTAACGGCGTATTGCTCAAACCTACAATACCCCAGCTTATTGTCAGCAACTCTGTAGTAACTATAGGAAGGCATTCTTACACCATAACAATTTCGGAAGGTCGATAAATTATGAAGTTATTATCAGCGAACTACACCGACAGAGGCTCACGTGACGGAATAAACCAGGACAGCGTTCTGGCATTGACAGAAGGTGATCTGGCAATATTTTGCGTCGCTGACGGTATGGGCGGCCATATGCACGGAGAACTGGCCTCCAGAGAGATCATCGGTGGAATCAGACTCTGGCAGAGAGAGAACAAAGATAAAGAGTATGACAAAGCCTCAGAGCTTTTTGACGAAATAGAAGAAATACTCACTGAAGCCAACAAGGTGATCTTCGAGAAATACAATTCGAAAGGCCCCTGCGGCAGTACCGTGGTATGTCTTGTCATATTCAAGGACAGATATGCTGTTTTCTCAGCCGGAGACAGCAGACTGTACAAGAAGAAAAAAATCCATATGTATCAGATCACAAGGGACGACGCTGCCCCCAACGGCAAACTTACCAAGGCCGTTGGAGTCAGTGACAGCCTCAAGTTCAACAGGATCACCGGCAAGCTTGGCAAGAAAGATGAATTTTTCCTGTGCAGCGACGGTGTATATAAAGAGCTTACTCCCAAAACCATCAAAAAGCTCCCCGGTAAAGTCTTCTTTACCGGCAGCAACAAAGGAATCGAGAAACTGATATCTTACATCCAGAAAGAAGTTACCAGAAAGGGCGCCGGTGACAATCATTCTGCGATTTTTGTTAAATGTGTGGGATGAAAAGGATAAAGAATACTCGCTTGGTGAGATAATTCGGATAGCTGAAACAGCGGATAATTTTCAGAAACTTCTGTAATATTGTTGCAATTAGTTATTCAGTAACTTATAATCGGTCATGTGTTTATGTTTTTTTTATAATTGTGTAATAAAATTTTTATTTTGTTTCTAAACAGGAGGATGTATGAAATTTGATAAGGTCAGGGCTTTTTGGGGAAGGAAGCTCCTTACTGTATTGTTGGTTCCTACAATTCTGGGATGTCATTTTACTGCCGTTCAGGCATTAGCTGACGAGGCCGTAGTTGAAAGCGGGGAAACTACTGCGGATTCAGGCGAAGATTCCAAAGAAGATCAGAACAATAATGATAATCAGCCCGCAGCGGACGATAACCAGGGTAATCAGGGTGGAGAATCCGACGATAACTCCGGTGATGGCAATGATAATTCCGGAGAATCCTCCGGTGAGGATAGTGACGGCGGTTCAGACGGATCAGGAGATGCTGAGGATGCGTCTTCTGCCGGTGCGACTACTTCAGAAGATGCAGGCGGTGAGGCTTCCGGAAGTGCATCAACCGGTGCAAGCTCCGACAACGCAGGCACTGCAAGTTCATCTGAAGCTACTTCAGGTAATTCGTCTGATGCTTCAACAAGTGCATCATCTGGCGCTTCTACAGATGCTGCAGCAGATGCTTCTTCAGGTGCATCTTCAGCAGATGCAGCGGATGCTGTAAGCAGTGCATCCAGCGAGGACGCTTCCGGGGAGGCAAAAGATGTAAGCGGTAATGATGCCGAGACTGCGGAGCTGCTTGATAGTTCAGAAGTGTTTAACGATGATTTGGAAGTGTATTTTATTTACAATTATAAAGAAGTTTGTGGCGAGATAAAATTAGATTCAACCGATATTTATTATTCTGAAAATGTAGTTACCTTGAGATCATTTTCGCTAGAAACTAGAGTAAATGGATTAACAATAATTCCGGAACTATATGAACAGGAAAAGAAATACAATCATTATTTTATTAATTGCGCAGCTAAAGACATATCATTTACAGTAAAACAATTGGATGAGCAAGGACGGCAGATTGGGGATGACTATTATAAAGAAATAAAGGCAGAATACGGGAAGAACATCGATAAATTGTATCCGATGTCGGTATCTATTAGTGGATATACTGCTAATAGTGAAGGTCAATTCTTTGTTAACAGCAATGACATAAAAGAGTACGATGATTTGCAATATGTGGTAGAAGGAATTACTGCATTAGATGGTACTTTTGAGCTGTTTTCTTCGACAAATGGAGAAAATTTCACGTTAACTGAAAGATTATCCGATAAAGAGCCCAAGGGCTTGAAACCTTTTCAACCTCAGAAATATGTATTCAGTGTTTTGCCGAAACCGGAAGAAGA
>JAFYCG010000257.1 GCA_017539825.1 Solobacterium sp.
GAAGGATAGGGGAATTCGATCAGGCAGTAATACTTCGGTTTATCAGAAGTGTTTTCTGCTCTGAATGCATGCTGTTCATCCCAAATCTTCTGCCATTTCGGTTCGATCTGTGCAGGTACATACGGTGCAACATTCATCTTTAAGCGCCTCCTTTGAGAAATCTTGTCAAGTATAATGCAAAACCCGTAATTTGTAAACCGAAAATTGTCTGTTTTTATTGAAAGAAAGCATAGTTTTATAGTATAATCAACTATCCGCAAAAGCCATTCGGCGGAAATGAAAAGGGAGGAAGCATGGGAAAATGATGAAATTATCAGAAGCCAGAGAACAATTGATGGCTTTTCAATCCAGGATGAGTGCATATAATCATGCGCTCAGCCTTCTTAATTATGATGGAGATACTTCTGCACCGGTCGGGACAGCGGAAAACCGTGCCCACACGATGGGGATTCTGAGTGAGGAAGTATATAAGATTTCAACTGGAAAAGAAACGGTTGAATTGCTTGAGTATCTAGACAGCCAGAAGGAACAGCTGAGTGAAAAGGAAAATCGGATGGTCTGGCTTCTGCTGAAAGATATACGTTTCCAACAGAAAATCCCGATGGAAGAATATGTTGCATATCAGAAACTGGTTGTCGAGTCGCAAAGTGTGTGGCACAAGGCAAAAGAAACTTCTGATTTTGCGATTTTTGAACCGTATCTTGAAAAGATGTTTTCGACGGCAGTCAGGTTTGCAAAGTATGTGAAACCGGATATGGACCCATATGATTACTGGCTGAATGAATATGAACCGGGGATCAGCAAAGAAATCTGTGACCGCTTTTTTGACCAGCTGCGGAAGCGCCTTGTACCGCTGATCCAGAAAGTCAGCCATGCACGACAGGTAGACAACGCGTGCATCAAAGGATGTTTTGATGATGCCGCGCAGGAAAAACTGGCTTATTACCTGATGAAGCTCATCGGTCTTGATACCGATCATGTTGCACTTGCTACGACAGAGCATCCGTTTACCACAAGTCTAGGATCTCATCTGGACGAGAGAATAACGACGCATTATTATCCTGAAGACTATACTTTTTCAATGTATTCTGTCATTCATGAAGGCGGTCATGCTCTTTATGACACGGGTTCTGACGATGAACTTGCATTTACCGTCCTGGATGGCGGTGTATCCATGGGAATACATGAAAGCCAAAGCCGGTTTTATGAGAATATTCTCGGTCGCAGCAAGGAATTTATACGTTTCTTGTTTCCGAAACTCAAAGAGTTGTTCCCTGAGCACCTGAGAAATTATGACTGGATCGATGTATACAAGGCAGTTAATCGTGTTGAACCGTCCCTGATACGGACAGAAGCGGATGAAGTAACGTATTCGCTGCACGTAATGATCCGTTATGAACTTGAAAAGCGGATTATGTCTGGCGAACTCAAAGTACATGATCTGCCAGGGGAATGGAATCGGCTTTACAGGGAATACCTTGGTATTGATGTACCGGATGACAAGCATGGTGTTCTTCAGGATAGTCACTGGTCATTCGGCGCGATCGGATATTTTCCGTCTTATGCACTCGGAAGCGCATATGGCGCCCAATTCCTGAAAAAGATGAAA
>JAFYCG010000258.1 GCA_017539825.1 Solobacterium sp.
CCGCAGAAACCATCTTTTTCTATCGTAAATATCTGTTTTTTCATACCTTCTCCAAAAGTTAGTCATTTATAACTTATATCTATTTTACTTCTTTTTTTTACAGTTAGAAAGAGAAACCGATATAATATTCATATTATGAAATACTTCTTTTTTGATATCGACGGCACTTTAACAAACATACATACCGGCAAAGTTGTTCCCAGTGCACCGGAAACCATCCGAAAATTACAGGAAAACGGTCATTTTGTCGCTATCGCTACAGGCAGAGCCTGCTACAAGTCCAGAAAAATCGCCGGGGAATGCGGCATTCACAATATGGTGACCAATGGCGGAGCGGCATTAGTACTCAATGACAAATGCATTCGTAATATACCGTTAGACAAAGAGAAAGCCTTAACCATCATCCATGAAGCGGAAGAAAAAGGATTTGGGGTATTGGTTGCTTTTGAAGACAATATCAAAGTATTCATGAAAGATCATCTCTTTATTGACCAGGTTGGTGAAAGAAAAGAGCCGACAGAATATATTTACAGGCCTGACATGAACTATGAAGATCTCGAAAACATCTACAAGATCTATATCTCCGTTTCTGCAGAAGAAGAAAACAAGCTTGCAAACAGAGATCTTCTGACCAGTCTTCGTTTTATTCCGGAATATCTGACATACCAGCATGATCAGAAAGACCGGGGCATCCGTGATATGATGGATTATCTACATGCCGATTATAAAGATATCGTTGTATTCGGAGATGCCGAAAATGACATGGTCATGTTTCAAAAGGAATGGACATGTATTGCGATGGGAAACGGTTATCCTCCCCTTTTACAAAAAGCAGATTATGTGACGGATGCTGCGGAAGACGACGGAATCCTTCATGCACGTCTTCACTTCGGATGGATATAGAAAAAAACTTCATCGAATGACAGGAAAAATTAACAGGAATGCGCAAATCTGTGTCATAATAATAGAAGAAAAACAGGAGGATATTTTAAAATGATCAATTGGAAGAACCTTGATGAGCTGGAAGCTTACAAGGAATTAGAGGCAGATCCGAAAGTATGCCTGCCGGAAGTCATGGCAGGAGAAAACGGCGCTGAGCGTGTCAAGAAATACTGCACACCGATGGCTGAAGGAATGATCTTCAACTATGCTGCGAAAGCTGTAGATGACAAGATTCTGGATTCCCTGAAAAAGCTGGCAGAAGAAGCACAGCTCCTCGAAAAATTTGAAGAGCTTTATAATGGTGCTGTTGTCAACACAGGTGAAAAGCGTCTTGTTCTGCATCAGTTGTGCAGAGGCCAGTTAGGCAAAGATGTTATCGCTGACGGCGTAAACAAGCGTGAATTCTACGTAAAACAGCAGGAAAGAATCGCTGCCTTTGCAAAGAAGGTTCACGACGGTGAAATCACAAACGCTGACGGTGAAAAATTCACAACTGTTGTCCAGATCGGTATCGGCGGATCCGACTTAGGTCCTCGTGCAATTTACATTGCATTGGAGAACTGGGCAAGAAAGAACAATACATTAAAGATGGAAGCAAAGTTCATCTCCAACGTTGACCCGGATGATGCTGCTGCAGTATTGAATTCCATCGATGTTAAGCATTCTTTATTCGTATTGGTATCCAAATCCGGTACAACTCTTGAAACACTGACAAATGAAGCATTCGTCAAGAACGCTTTACAGGAAGCAGGCCTTGATCCTGCAAAACACATGGTAGCTGTCACAAGTGAAACCTCACCTCTCGCTAAGAACGAAGGCTATCTGGATGCATTCTATATGGATGACTATATCGGCGGACGTTATTCTTCCTCCTCCGCTGTAGGATGCGGTGTATTATCATTGGCTTTCGGTCCGGAAGTATTCGCTCAGATTCTCGATGGCGCAGCTGCAACAGATAAACTCTCTACAGAAAAAGACATCTTCAAGAACCCAGCATTATTAGATGCATTGATCGGTGTCTATGAAAGAAACGTTCTCGGTTTTGAAAACACAGCTGTTCTTCCGTATTCTCAGGCATTGAGCCGCTTCCCTGCTCATTTACAGCAGCTGGATATGGAATCCAACGGTAAGTCCGTTAACCGTTTCGGCGAACCTGTTGATTATCCGACAGGACCGATCATCTTCGGTGAACCGGGCACTAACGGACAGCACTCCTTCTATCAGTTACTGCATCAGGGCAAGACAATCATTCCTCTGCAGTTCATCGGCTACAAGAACTCCCAGATCGGAACAGATGTAGTCATCGAAGGCAGCACATCCCAGCAGAAGCTCTCCGCAAACGTTGCTGCACAGATCGTTGCATTTGCATGCGGCAAAGATGATACAAATCTGAACAAGAAGTTCGACGGCGGACGTCCATCCTCCATCATCATCGGCGACCAGCTGACACCTGCTTCTCTTGGTGCACTGTTAGCACACTTCGAAAACAAGGTTATGTTCCAGGGCTTTGCATGGAATGTAAACAGCTTCGACCAGGAAGGCGTACAGCTCGGTAAGGTTCTCGCTAAGAAAGTTCTTGCTCATCAGACAGATGGAGCATTGGCTGTATACAGCGATTTACTTAACATTTAATCATACAAGAGAAAGCAGGTTCTGGCCTGCTTTCTTTTTTTTAAATAAACTTGTTGACAAGTCGACAAATAGCATAGATAATAAGGGTACAGGTGAGTTTAATCAGG
>JAFYCG010000259.1 GCA_017539825.1 Solobacterium sp.
AATCTTGATCCGCAAAGAATGGATGAATTTGTGATTCAATCTGATCAGAATACGTTGTTTCAATGTTCTGAATGGGCAAAGGTGAAAAATAACTGGGATGCATACTTTACCGGCGTTGAAAAAGATGGCGTTCTCTCTGCAACTGCTCTGGTTCTTGCAAGAAAACTGCCATTGGGAAAAACATTGTTTTATATTCCAAGAGGGCCTGTTATGGATTACAGGGATATTGAACTGGTTCGTTTTTTCCTAGATCAGCTTGTTGCATTAGCTAAAAAGAAGCATGCGATCTGTCTTCGCTTTGACCCGAATATTCTTTCCCGAAAATATCCGTATAAGGAAAAGGATCAAAAGCATGTTTATGAAAACAATGACATTATTGAAACATTGAAGAAATACGGTGCAAAGCATAAAGGCTTTACCACGATGATCGAAGAGGCAACCCAGCCACGCTATAATGCCGTCATGAATTGCTGTGATGACTATTATGAAAAGCTGGATCACAAGACCAAACAGTCCATTCATACAGCCGAAAGAAAGGGTGCAAAACTGTATTGCGGTCATGAATATATACATGAATTTGCACAAGCCATGCAATATACCGAAAAAAGAAAAGGTGTTGCATTAAGAAACGAAGAATACTTCAAAAACATGGCAGAGGTGTATGGTGATCGCTGTATTATCATGGTTGCCAAGCTGAATTTCAAGGAGCAGATCGATGAAATTGACAAAGATCTGAATGAAGCCCGCACACAACTGGAAACCTGCACCTCCAAAAAGCAGATTAACCTTCTGAAACAGAGAATTCAGAATGATGAAAAAGATCGTGATATTCTTACTGCGGAATATGAAAAAGAAGGCCGAGACGAGGTTATCCTGGCAGGCAAACTTGCGATTTACAATGAAAACCGCATGGAATTTGTTTATATGGGAAACAATGCGGACTATCTGCGTATTCGCTCCAGCTATCTCCTATACAAAACATATCTGGACATCTGTGTTGAAAAGGGAATCCGTTTTGTATCCATGGGAGGAATTGAAGGAACTCTGGATGACGGCCTGACCAAGTTTAAGTCCAGCTGGTTAATGGATGTAGAGGAATACATCGGTGAATTCAATATCGTCCTTGATCCGTTTGTCTATAAGCTTTTTGATGACGTTTATCCGCATCTGCTGCAGACAGCTGCAAAATTGAGAAACAGAAAAAAAGTCACTGATTGAAGTGACTTTTTATTATCCCAAGATTATTTTTCCAGCTGTTCAATGGAAAGCTGTAATCTGCGCAGAGTTTCCTCTTTACCTAAAATTGCAGCAATTTCAATAGCTCCACCCGGTGTAGACTGCATTCCCGTGATTGCTAAACGCAACGGGAAGAGAACCTGGCCGTTTTTCTTTCCGAGCTGTTTCGGCAGTTCCATCAGTGCTGTATGCAATGCTTCCTGTGACCAGTCATCATGCTTGCTGAGAAGATCATATGCCGGCTTTAATGCTTCCAGAGCTACTTCCGGATTGGTCTTCATTTTCTTGTTGTTGTAGAGGGAATTGTCATAAGCAGGGAAGGAATCAAAGAAACCGAGCATCGGCGGGATATCCTGCAATGTGTTGGCACGCGGCTGGATAATGGCTGCAATGCTCTTTTTGTCAAAGTTGCCTTTAACAGCTTCATCGATCTTTTCTTTTACTGTCTCATAATATGTATCCAGATCCATGTTTCTGAGCCATACGCCATTGAGCCATGTCAGCTTTTCAGGATCGAAGATTGATCCGTTTGTTCCGATATGCTTCACGTTGAATGCCTGTACAAGCTCATCAACGGTAAAGACTTCACGGTCTTCTTCCGGAGACCATCCAAGAAGGGCAATATAGTTTAATACAGCTTCCGGTAAATATCCTTTGGTCATCAGATCCTGGAAGGAAGCATCACCGTTTCTCTTTGATAACTTGTTATGCTCATCTTTCATAACAGGCGGACAATGGATGTATCTCGGAATGTCCCATCCGAAAGCTTCGTAAATCAGGTTGTATTTAGGCGTGGAACTCAGGTATTCCATACCTCTTACCACATCGGTGATTCCCATCAGATGGTCATCGATAACATTTGCGAAGTTGTAGGTCGGGAAACCATCACTTTTAATCAGAACAGACTCATCGAGAGTGCTGTTATCAACGGTAATTCTGCCAAATACCTCATCATCGAATGAAGTTGTTCCTTCGGAAGGGATTGTCTGACGAATGACGTATTTCTCTCCGTTTGCGACTCTTTGTTCTGCTTCTTCAAGAGAAAGGGACGTACATGGATCGGTATATTTGAAGCTGTCACCGGCTTCTTTTCTCTGTTCATCGATCTTTTCCTGATCGCAGAAGCAGTAATGAGCGCCGCCCAGTTTGATTAATTCTTTTGCGTATTTCAGATAAAGACCCTCTTTAACACGTTCAGACTGAACATAAGGTCCGTATTCTCCGCCTACATCCGGTCCTTCATCATGATGCAGACCGCATGATTTCAAAGTGTCATAAATAATATCTGTTGCACCTTCGACAAGACGACCCTGATCGGTATCCTCAATACGCAGGATAAATACACCTTCAGGATCTTTTCTGGCTACAAGGTATGCGTAAAGGGCAGTTCTCAAATTGCCGATATGCATATAGCCTGTCGGGCTTGGTGCAAATCTTGTTCTGATAGCCATTGTATTCCTCCTTTTGTAACGCATCAATTCTACAATGAATTCGTGCTTCATACAATGAAAAAAAGAAGTCTTTTTGGAAGACTTCTTTTCAATTCTTAAGAATTGGTATAGTTGTCAAAATACCCCTGAATGTAGACGAACGGTGTTCCTTTATCGCCGCTTCCGGAAGTCAGATCACAAAGTGATCCGATGAGATCTGTGAGTCTTCTCGGGGTTGTGCCTTCGGAAATCATCTTTCCGACTAACTGCGCATCCTTTTCACGAATGGATTTTTTGACAGCTTCCTTCAGATCCTCACCTGTCAGA
>JAFYCG010000027.1 GCA_017539825.1 Solobacterium sp.
CATCGTCTGGCAAAGGTACAGGAGAAGGTAAAGGAAAAGATACTGATTGTCCCAAGAGTATATACAAACAAGCCAAGGACAAAAGGAACCGGATACAAAGGAATGCTGCATCAGCCTGATCCTCACAAACAGGAGGATATGCTTGCAGGGATTATCGCTATTCGTGAGATGCATACCAGGGTTGTAGAAGAAACCGGTTTTACATGTGCGGAAGAGATGCTCTATCCGGAAAACCACAGGTATCTTTCAGATCTGCTGAGCTATGTTGCAGTCGGTGCACGCAGTGTGGAAGACCAGCAGCATCGTATTGTTGCAAGCGGTATCGGCATTCCTGCCGGTATGAAAAATCCTACCGGAGGAGATATCAGTGTTATGATGAATTCCATCATCGCTGCCCAAAACCCGCAGAAGTTTGTATACAGGGGTTGGGAGGTCAGTACACCGGGCAATCCTTTGACACATGCGATATTGAGAGGCTACGTGGATAATTTCGGAAGAAATCATGCCAATTACCACTATGAGGATTTAAGAGATCTTCTCGAAGCATACGGGAAGACGAACCTGCAGAATCCGGCAGTGATTGTTGACTGCAACCACTCCAATTCAGGCAAACAGTATCTTGAACAGATCCGTATCGCCAAGGATGTCCTCCACAGTATGCATGTTTCCAAAGATATTCATGATTTCGTCAAGGGACTGATGATAGAGAGCTACCTTCTGGACGGAAACCAGAAACCTGAGGGTGATGTTTACGGCATGTCAATTACCGATCCATGTCTTGGATGGGAAAAGAGTGAACAGCTGATCTATGAATTGGCAGATCTAGTTGAATAGAAAAGAGGACAAAATGGATGTATATAAAATATTAGCAGTCAATCCCGGTTCAACATCCACGAAAGTGGCATATTTCGAAAATGAAAAGTGCATGTTCAATGAAGATGTATTTCACGATTCAACGATTTTGAGGGAATTTCCAAGCATCAACGATCAGCTGGATTACCGTATGGAAGTCGTCAATGCATTTTTGAAAGACCATGATATTGATCTTGAGGATATTGATGCGGTTGTCGGCAGGGGAGGATCCTGTGCCTCGGTAAAAGGCGGTGTTTACCGTATCAGCGAAAAACTGATTCAGGATACAAGAAATGCTGTCGGAGGCTTATACCACTCCTCAATGCTGGGGGTTCAGATGGCAGACCGCCTGAAAAACAACAAAGCACAGTTATTCATGGTTGATCCTACCGTTGTAGATGAATTACAGGATATTGCCAGAGTTACAGGTGTTAAAGGCATCTATCGTAAATCCGCCTGCCATGCGTTAAATCACAAGGCAGTCGTCAGAAGATTTGCCAAAAAAACCGGCAGGAAATATGAAGAGATGAATCTCATCTCTGCGCATATTGATGGCGGCATTACCATTATGGCTCATGATCATGGAAGAATGATTGACGGCAATGACGGCGGTGGCGGTGAAGGACCGTTTACACCGACCAGAATGGGATCGATGGCAATTACGGATTTTGAAAGATATTTTTCCGGTTTGAAACCGGAAGAAGTCTGGTCGATGACTTCCGTGACAGGCGGTTTCTCATCCCATTTTAATACTTCCAATTCCGATAAGATCCATCAGAAGGTGGAAGAAGGAGATCCATATACTACACTTGTATGGAAGGCAATGGTTTATCAGTGTGCCAAAAGCATCGGTTCCATGGCGGTTGTTCTGAAAGGAAAGGTGGATGCCATTCTTCTGACAGGCGGCCTGATGCGCTTTCAGGATATTGAAGATCAGATTCAGGATTCCTGTGGATGGATTGCACCGATTTATACCTATGCCGGCGAGTATGAAATGGAAGCAATGGCATCAGGTGCATTGCGGGTGTTACGAGGGGAAGAAGAAGCCTGCACGTATACCGGTGAACCTGTTTTCAACGGCTTTCATTTTGAATGAGAATCGGATACAGTATCGAAAGATGCTGTATTTTTTCCTTTTGCGGTTTCAAGCAAATCATGAAGTAATTTATTTTGGTTTATGGTATGATGTTAGAGACAGACAAAAAGCGTTTCCGTTTACATCGGAGTTACAGGAGTACATATGAATGGGAGTGGACAGTTAAGCTTTTTTACCGTGCTGATCCGCATGTCATTGGCAGTATTGGCTGGCGGTGTAATCGGCTATGGACGGTCCAAAAGGAACTGTACGGCAGGTTTTCGTACGTATATGCTTACAGCTGTTGGGGCATCTTTGAGCATTTTGCTGTCTATTTATGAATATCAGATGATGCAGGGGCAATGGGCTGAGATTGTTGCAGAGGCCGGAATGAAGTTTGATGCTTCGCGATTTGGCTCACAGGTTATCAGCGGTGGTTTTTCCGCAATGCCGCCGGTGCCGGTTTCTATGCATGTGTCATTACAGCCTTAATCATGCTTTTTATTGTGCTGGAACTAATGGTACCGCTGGAACATCTGTATAAGAGGCACACGCGGATCATCACCTTGTTTGTACAGTTTGATGCGCCTGAAAGTATTGGGGATATAACGAGTGGTATCCGCAATAATCACGCTGTTATTGATGACCTGGAAATGGAAAGAATGCAAAGAGAAGGTGAAAAATATCCTTCTGCAGTTATCAATATCAAGCTTTTCAAAGAAAATGCTTCGCATTCGGATATGCTGGCAAGCATTGCCGAATTGAATTGTGTACATTCCATTGAGGAATTGATTGCATAAGAAAGGGGAAACCATGTCAGCAGTATTTAATGCATTTCGTGGTATGGATACTTTTTCGATCATACTTCGAATGGTATGTGCCTTTCTCCTTGGAGGCGTCATCGGACTGGAAAGATCTTATAAAAACAAGCCCGCCGGTTTCCGTACACATATTCTTGTCTGTGTCGGAGCAAGCATTGCTTCAATGACAGGATTGTATTTATATCTTGTGTTAAAACTTCCTGCAGACGTGTCCAGAATCGGTGGGCAGGTTATTACCGGCATAAGCTTTATCGGTGCAGGCTTTTATGAAGGTGCAATCATCGGTACGGTTCTGACACTGCTGATCGAGACTTATTTTTCCAACATTCGGGCAAAGATTCAGCATGTACCGGAATTCAAAATTCCAGTCAGCTATTATCAGCGCAATAATCTGGATGAAGTTTTGCGTCATTGCAAGAACGAGAAAATGGCTATCACCAATCTGCAGATCGCAGGAACAACCGAATCGGATGTCCCGGTATATTCGGCTCTTGTGACACTGCGTCCAAACGGTGAGCTTGACCATCTTGCTCTGGTTAAAGAAATTGAAAAGATGGAAGGCGTTATTTCGGCAGAAGAATTATAAATCCGCAGGCCTTCCCGGAAAGGGCTTTAATGGATAAAAAAGAAAACAG
>JAFYCG010000260.1 GCA_017539825.1 Solobacterium sp.
GCATTCACATAAAATGTCAAGATTCTGATCAGATGCCCCTAACAATGCCCGTGCTTCTTCATCGCTGATATTTTCAATTTCTATGATCTGGTTCTTTCTCAAATTCAATACCTCTTATCACAATAATGCAATACCATTGCTTGTGCCGATACGCTCTGCACCTGCTTCAATCATTGCATCCATCTGCTCTTTTGTCCGGATTCCGCCTGCAGCTTTTACCTGCATCTTGTCACCGACTGTCGCTTTCATTAATCTGACATCTTCAACTGTTGCTCCGCCTGTTGAAAAACCTGTGCTTGTTTTCACAAAATCCGCACCTGCATTCAATGCATCCAGACATGCTCTTTTCTTCTCTTCGTCGGTCAGAAGACAAGCTTCAATGATGACTTTCAAGACCTTATCACCGCAAGCCTGTTTAAGCTGGCGGATTTCTTCTGTGACATATGCATCATCGCCATCTTTTAATTTGCCGACCTGGATGACCATATCCACTTCATCTGCACCTTTTTCAATGGCATCCTTTGTCTCTGCAACCTTGGCATCAGTTGTCATGGATCCTAACGGGAAACCTACCACGACACATGTTTTCACATCGGTTCCCTTCAGTATCTCGCTTGCAAGTTCACACCATGACGGGTTTACGCAAACGGAGGCAAAATCATATTCCTTTGCCTCTTCGCAAAGTTTGACAATCTGTTGTTTTGTAGCGTCTGCTTTTAATAAGGTATGATCGATGTACTTACTTCTCTTCATATTCATTTCCTCCGTTGTAAAAATAATATTTTTTCAGTACCTCATGAGCGATGTTGTCATCCCCTTCGTAAGGCTCTCTGCCGAATTCACGATAGATAAACTTTTCATCACCTTTGCCGAGAATTAAAATTGTGTCATTGGGATCCGCAAGCTCTACAGCCTGTCTTATGGCATCGTATCTGTCTTCTATGATTACATAATTTGTATTTTTTATGCCGGTTGCGATATCATTTGCGATTTCCCTTGGATTTTCGTTTCTCGGGTCATCTTCTGTCAGAATAATCATATCACAATATTCATCCAGAATCTTTCCGAAGACAGGACGTTTGGCAGTATCTCTTTTACCTGCACTTCCCGTAATGGCGATGATTCTCTTGCCCTTCGGTGTAATGGCAGATGCATACTGGCATACCTTCTCAATGCCATCCGGTGTATGGGCAAAATCAATCAGAATATTGAACGGCTGTCCGTCATTGATTCTTTCCATTCTTCCTTCAATCTGGTTCAGGTCTTTGATCAAAGGCATCATCTGTGTCATGGAAACACCTTTTACATGAAGAGCGGCAAGTGCACCGAGAAGATTGTAGATATTGAAACGGGCTACAAGATTTGTCTCAAGCTCATATTCCATATTGCTGATCTTTAAAGTAAAACGCGTTCTGTCCTTCATCAGCTGATATTTGACAACCTGATAATCTGCATCATTTTCTATGCCATAGGTCACGACACGGCACTTGCAATCCTGTACGATTTTCATGCCGTAAGGATCATCGACATTGACAATTGCCACCGCATCTTCCTTCAGATGGTCAAACATGGCTTTTTTTGCCTGAAAGTAGTTTCCCATTGTTCCGTGATAATCCAGATGATCATGTGTCAGGTTGGTAAAGATCGCCACATCAAAATCAATGCTTTCCGTACGTCCCTGTTCAATACCGATGGATGAAGCTTCCAGAGCACATGCCTCCATATTCGCATCCACCATGTCACGCAGAATACCGTGAAGATCATCAATATCCGGAGTTGTCAGCAACGGCGGAAGTTTGACATTGCCGTATTCAATGGCAATTGTTCCTACATAGCCGGTCGGATGGAACTCATTGAGAATATCACGGATAATGCATGCGGTAGATGATTTGCCGTTTGTACCGGTAACGCCGAACATCAGCAGCTTGTGGCTTGGATAGCCATAGAAGGCATCCGCAACTTTATTAAAGGCGGAAATAACATCTCTTACCTTGATATAGGTAATGTCATGATGCATATTTTCCAGCGGTTCACTGTGTACAATGACTTTTGCACCGTTCTGAATAGCCTGGTCCACAAACTTATGGCCGTCGAACATCATTCCCTTGACACAGAAAAAGATGGAATCCGGTCTTTTCTTTCTGCTGTCTGCCATCAGGCTTTTAATCTCAATATCAGGTACATTTTCAAACAAATCTGTCAGTTTCATTCTTTATCCTTCTTTCTTGCATACATTATGCCATTGGAACTTTCTTCCAGTATTACGTTCATTAACATCCCGTGCGGATATTCCCCTTTCACTCTGACAGGAATATACTGGGATGTATATCCTTTTGTATATTCTCCCTCGGTTTCTTCCAGAAGAACCTCCGCTTCTTTACCAATCCAGCCCTTCTGATAAGAATCTGCCAGCTGTTTTGACAGTTCAAGACAGACCGAAGCACGTTGTTTTTTGATTTTCGGATCGATCTGCCCTTTCATCACAGCAGCTCTTGTTCCTTTTCTAGGTGAATAAGGAAAAACATGCAGGAATGAAAATCCGCATTTCTTCAGGAAGTCTTCTGTTTCAGAGAACTCCTCATCGCTTTCCTGCGGAAACCCCGTAATCAGATCACAGGATATCGCAACATCCGGAAGCTGTTCACGGATCCATTGGATTCTTTGATAATATTCATCCGTTGTATATGGTCTTCCCATTCTCTGCAGAACAGCATTGCTGCCTGACTGCAAAGGGATGTGCAGATGTCTTGCGATACGTTTTTCCCTTTGCATCAGCTGAATCAATTCATCTGTTACTTCTGTTATTTCTATGGATGAGATGCGCAATCTCTGCAGTTTTTCCGTTGCTTGCAGAATATCCTCCATCAATGAAGCCAGGCTCTTATCATATTCTTTGCCGTATCTTCCCGTATGAATGCCGGTCAGGACAATTTCATTGTAGTTTTCAGACAATGTGCATGCTTCTTTGACTGCTTCTTCCGGTGCAAGAGACCGTTCCCTGCCCCTTGCAAAAGGAATGACACAATAGGTACAGAACTGGTTGCAGCCATCCTGCACCTTCAGATACGTCCTTGCTTTTTTGTCTGATTGGCTTGCAGGAAGATGTTCAAAAGGAAGAATATTGATTTTTTCAAGCCTTCGTATTTTCTTTCCGTTTGTCAAATACTCCTCAAGACACTCCGGGATCTCTTTTTTATGGGCAGTTCCGACAACAATCTCCGCTTCCTGAAGCATGCCGTCGTCAAGTTGGGCATAGCAGCCTGCCATCACCACAATTTCATTCGGATAGCTTCTTTTGATTCTGTGCATCATCTTTCTGCTCTTCTGGGCGGCAATATTGGTAACCGCACAGGTAAAGATCATGCAGGCATCGGCCTCTTCTTCAAAGTTTACCCTTTGCCATCCTTTATTTTCCAAAAGGGAAGCGATGGCTTCTGCTTCATAAGCATTTACCTTGCATCCTAAATTACAGATAGAAAATTTCATCCTTCCCTCCTGCCTGAACATTCGCTGAAGACCGCACATGCATAGATTGCAGCGGTCTCCGCTCTTAAAATGCGCTCACCGAATGTTACCGGTGTATAATCCCACTCTTCCAGTTTTTTCATTTCCTCTTCGGAGAAACCGCCTTCCGGTCCTATGACAACCGTCATGGACTTGTTTTCAGAAAAGATATCGGAAAGATAAGGTGCTTTTCCATATGCTTTTTCATATGCTGCAACACGAAGATCTGTATTGATTTCTTTCAAATCTTTAAACGAAGCCACTTCTGTAACTTCAGGAATGACATTTCTTTTGCATTGTCTTGCAGCTTCCTTTGCAATTTCCTGCCATCTATCCTTCTGTTTGGATGCCTTTTCTTTTTTGGCATGCACAACACAGCGTGAGGATTCAAAAGGAATGATTTTCTTCACGCCAAGCTCTGTTGCCTTCTGAATGATCAGTTCCATCTTTTCCTTGCGGATCAAGGCAAAAGCAAGGGTTAAATCTTCCGTCAGTTCATGATCGGAAACATCTTCTTCCTTGACGAGTGCATAATAGGAACCGTCTCTTTCATACCCTTCAGCAAAAAAAGCCTGTGTACCACTGACCAGGCGTATAGTCTCATGATCCAGTCGGATGACTTTGGCATGATGAGCTTGTTCTTTTGTAAAGATGTATTCTTTCCCTGTCTCCAGGGGTTCATCACAAAAATATTGATACATATAAAAGGAAAGATTCCTCCTTTTGCATTTGCATTATACCATCTGCATTGTTTCTAAGCAAATCAGCCTTCAATATACTGATGAATGTTATCTTTTCCTTCTTTTTGAACCGATAAAGCCGCTACATTGCGATAACCTGTACTCTCCAGCACCTTCAACATGATTCTGTTGCCGGGATAAACGTTAAACAACAAATCTCCGGCGGTTTCTTCAGCATGCTGAATCAATTGTGTTGCAATGCCTTTTCTGCGCATGCCGTTTCTGACATACAGCGCTTCAACAACACCGTCATCCCCATAGACCATAAAACCGATAAACCTGCCGGATATTGAAGCTGCGTAGAACTGCAGATGTATAGCGAGACTGTCTTCTGTCCATTCCTGAGGTTCTCCCTCCGGTTCCGTATCCCTGTCAAGACCATCGATTTTGTTCAGTTCCTTGAAATAATCTGAAACCATTAACAGGATATTCATATAGTTATCCTTTGTGATTCTGACGATACGGATGTCTTCTTTCTTCCTGATGACCGGTTTTATTTCTCTGGGAAGATCTTCGTATATTTCAGGATGTGATTCATCATAAGCTATGCCGTATCTTTCACACCATTCAATAGCTGCCTGACGGTGTCTTTCATCCAGAAAGTCATACCAGTCTTCTTCCAGGTTAAAACGCTGCAGGGTTGCACGGAACCTTCTGAATGCCCCTTTTCCTTTGATCGCATTGGCAAGCCATTCAGCTGCTCTTTCATCGGTTAACTGAGCAATATATTTCTCCATGTTTTCATAATCATTGATATCCTTTTTGGAAGGCAAAGGAATAATATTGTCCTCTTCTTCATCCATATCGAAATCTTCCGGCAGATCGCCGCTGATCTCGCCAAATTGCCGAATGAAAATGATTTCATCCGGTACATAGTAAAAACATTCTGTATAATCACTCGCATTTTCAATAGCTTCAATCACTTCATCTAAATCCACACGCATAAAACTTACTCCTTCTTCAGTATTTTACCATGTATTGTTACCAAAAGAAAAATCCGCTACAATAAATTCATGAAAGAGATGATTCAGAGATACTGGAAATTATTTATCGGGATTGTCCTGCTGGTATTTGCCCTTTTATATGCATTTGATCAAAGCAGAATGCAGGAATACATTCTGCTTGATGAATCCCCTCCTCTTTTTACGGGGATCAACGAGGAAGCTTCTGTCTCGGAAGATTTTCATCCTGAAAACAATGCCGTTGAAAGATTAAAAGAAGACGGTCTTGAGGAGCTTGCCGCATCCATTCAGTGCACCTTTGATAAAAAAGATAACCTGTCAAATGGTGATACAATCAATTATGCATGCACATATGACAAACAGCTTGCGCAAAAAGAACATATTAAGTTCAAAGAAGATGTCAGACAATATACGGTATCGGATCTTCCTCTCTATCATGATCTGGATCTGTTTGAAAATGTAATTGTGCATTGGGACATTGATACTGAGGGAATTTATCCCGAAATATCTGTTCCCCAGAAACAAAAAGATCTTCTCATATCTTATATCTATGAAGATAATTCCTTTGACGGGGAAACGATCAGAATTAAAGCGACATATGACATAGATTTACTTCACGAAAAGAAATACGATGTCACAATGGATAATACCCTCTCTTATCCCATCGGGCCAAAACCCGTCAAAATTGCCTCTGTTGAAGAGCTGGATGAAGAACAGATTCAGTCCGTTCACCAGCAGGCAGAAGACATGTTTCTGAAGGAATTACTGGCTTGTGATTTCACAGCATCGTTCCATTGGGAGGATATTCATATTGATAAAGTCAATCCTCCTGTAATAAAACAATCCTTCTTTGATGATGAAGTCTTTCACATTACTTTTTCCCTGGATGTCAGTGATCAGGATGACTGGTTTTCTATCTTCAGATCATTTGATGCCCATTACACAGGTGCAATCTATAAATTTCAAGATGGATCTGTACAATTCTTCAGCAATACAAAACACGCATGCAGGTTTGAAGGATTCCTGGGATTCTACCAGCTGGCGGAAGAATAAATACTATTTTAGAAATACAGATGCCATAACAACTACACGTTATTACAATGAAATATAAATTTCTTCAGAAAAATATCATGAAGAAAACAGGATAATTCACATCGATTATCCTGTTTTTTACTTGTCTTTCTATCTCATTTTCTTCTATTTCACGACAAAAGGGAAGATTTACACCTTCCCTGTTTTTATATTTCAAGAAAAGACCGAATACTACCTGTTATCCTCTTCTGAAGAAATCAGGAATATCATCAGAATCAAATCCTACTTCATCCTCAGTAGAAGAAACGACACCGGATGCCGGTTTTGGTGCAACCGGGCTGCTCTGTGCTGCAGGACCGTCAGAAGCAATCATGGATGGTTTCGGAAGATCAAAACCTGTTGCGATAACGGATACGATAATGGAATCGCCGATCTTGTCGTTGATTGCAACACCGAAGATAATATCGATATCATTGCCTGCTGCTTCACGGATATAATCAACAGCTTCGCTTGCATCATAAGCAGACATGCTTGTTCCGCCGGTTACGTTGATAATAGCGGATTTTGCACCGTTGATCTGTGCTTCCAGCAATGGAGACTGAATAGCTCTTTCAGCCGCTTCTTTAGCTTTGTCCTCGCCATCAGCCATACCGATTCCGAACAATGCAGAACCCTGGCCTTCCATGACACTCTTGATATCAGCAAAATCAAGGTTGATCATTGCAGGGACAGCGATCAGGTCAGTGATAGTCTGAACGCCCTGACGGAGAATATTGTCAGCTTCCTTGAATGCATCTTCAAACGGAATATGTCCGATAACTTCCAGAACCTTGTTGTTGGAGATGATGATCAGAGAGTCAACATATTCCTTCAACTGCTCAAGACCCTGTTCAGCCTGAACCATTCTCTTTCTTCCTTCAAAGGAGAAAGGTTTTGTAACGATACCTACTGTCAGACAGCCGAGTTCCTTTGCAATTTTAGCAAATAATGGAGAAGCACCTGTACCTGTGCCTCCGCCAAGACCTGCTGTAAGGAAGATCATGTCAGCCCCTTCCATGGATCTGCGGATTGCATCTTCACTCTCTACTGCTGCCTTGCGGCCGTTGTCAGGATTTCCGCCTGCACCAAGACCTTCTTTACCTAACTGGATCTTGTTTGCAACCGGAGAAACATCCAATGCCTGTAAGTCTGTGTTAGCAACGTAGAACTCTACGCCCTGAACACCTTCCTGAACCATACGGTTAACGGCGTTGCTTCCTGCTCCGCCTACACCAAAGACCTTAATCTTTGCAACCTGGTTGTACGTTAATTCTGCCATAGTAATCTACCTCTTCTTTAAAATCTATTTCTTTTCTAAAAATAACCCTTTTAATTTGTATGTAAGAGTATCCTCTTTATTGCCGTCTGTTCTCTTTTCACGGTAGGACACCGCTTTGATAAATGCATCCATATCCAGGGAATCATCAGCAGTACCTGTAATCGGCTGCTTATCCTGATAAGCATAGAACAGGCCGAGACATGTGCTTAATCCGCCGTTCCTTCCGCCCAGTGTTTCAGGAATATATGCCCTGGTTTCAATGCCCAGACGGTTTTTTATCAGGGTTGCCAGACCCTGTGTTTCGCCGCCTTCACCTGTAATAATAACAGTAGTTGGCCCAGCTTGCAAGATTGGGATGCATGTTTTCTGAATTGCATCAAGCCATGCGTTGACATTCGGACGTACACAATCAACGAGATCCTGTTCATTAAATGTACGGGTTTCACCGTTTTCCGACCAGATATGTACCGGATTTAAGGAACACTGTTCCTGATCCAGACGTGCACTGTACTTCAACAACTCAGCTGCAAGCTCGGATTCAATACCGTATTTATCTACCAGCGGTGCTGCAATGGTGCCGAGTCCTGCCGGCATAACAGCACCTGTTGACAATCTGCCGTTTTTCAACAAGCCCAGTGTTGTGCTTGTTCTTTCCATTTTCAGGATGATCACCTGATTGTTGACAGCCTGTTCAAACAGAGCTGCCTCCTTGCCTATTGCGAAGGAATCCAGGAAGATATCCATGACTTTCAATCCGGATTTTTCCACAAAGGTGACAAGATCATAGGATAATTTACGATCTGCACATAACAGATCGATATCAATGGTCAGCTGGGAACATCTTTCCCCGATCGGCACCCTGCGGCTTGTTATGCCGTTAACGGTATATTTGACACAAACAGTCTGGATCAGCGCATAATCCTTGCCGATATCCATCTGTTCTGCTTTTCTGATTGCATTTTTAATATCCTGTTGTGTAACTGTCTGATCAATACCGGCGATGTCCACAGTTGACTTGAAAGAATAACGCTTCATCTTGTAGGATGGCATAGCCAGAATGACCTTGTTGATTTTAGCACCGATCATCTTCTGGGCATCATCCGCAGCTTTTCTGACTGCCTGCTGCAGGCCGTCAGGATCGGTAATCTCATTATATCGAATTCCGTAAAACGGAACTCTTTCCACTTTGATGATATTAAAACGGGTGTTAAAAAACTCTCCAACGATCAGCCGGACCTCATGATCCGCCACTTCCAATGCTGCATAAATCTTTTTATCGCTCATCGTGAAGCCCCCTTTCGAATAACATTATAATATTAACACATTTGTAAATTGAAATATAGGTTAAAATTCACATATTGCATTTCATTTTGATATGTGCTAGACTTTATAAGCAAATTTTTGAATGAAGGAGGTTTTGGTATGTCCAGAGTCTGTGCCGTTTCCGGTAAGGGACCAATGAGTGGAAATAAGCGCTCCCATTCCATGCATGCATCACGCCGCAAATGGAATGTCAACCTGCAGAAAGTTCGTGTGGTTGTTGATGGTAAGCCGAAGACACTTAAAGTCTCAGCACGTGCATTAAGATCAATGAAAGCAGGAAAAAAAGTTAAATCCGTTGCGTAAAAAAACGTTGTAAATGCATAGAAAGATCCCTGATGGGGATTTTTTTATTTATCCCTGCATTGAATGACCAGGACAACCCCTTCATGAACGATCAGTTTTCCTTTTTCCTCCGTCACTTCGTTGGAGAGCGTATAAATGTCTTCTGAAGTGATTCTCCTTTTCTCCAATGGATATCGGAATCCTTCCAGGGATATGACTGCATTTTGTGAAAAAAAGGAAATATACGGATAAGTGCAGTCAAATTCATATTCACCTGCAGAAAAAGCTTCCAGGCGGTTTTGCCCATCAAGCAGGACAACTCTTCCCGGATTTTTCTTGACAAGCTGTACATTGACATAGGCATGATCCATCCTGCCACCAAGTGCACCTACCAGATAAACCTTTTTATACCCTGCCGAAAAGGCATGATTGACAGCGGATTCACTGTCGCTGTCATCCTTGATAGGATTGAGCTTGATGAAATGCCTGCACCACTTCTGTATGATTTCGGTTTCCTCAGGACTTACCGAATCAAAATCACCGACAGCTATCTCCATCATGATTCCTCTTTCAGCACATAAGAAAGCCCCTTTGTCCGCACCGATATAATCACCGTCAAACAAAGGGATATTTTCTGCCATTTTTAAAACGATCATCGCTTCTTCAGACAAGGGATTCAACCGCCTTTCCGATATCGTTTTTAAACACATAGGATCCGGCAACAAGCACATCTGCCCCGGCATCTTTGCAAAGTTTTCCGGTTTCGGCATTGATGCCGCCATCCACTTCAATCCGTACATCAAGCCCGGCTTCATCAATCCATGATCTAAGATTGCGGATTTTTTCCAGACTGTCCGGCATGAATTTCTGTCCGCCGAAACCCGGTTCCACGGACATGACCAGGACAAGATCAAAATACGGAAGATACGGTTTCAGTACTTCTGCATCTGTTTTCGGTTTGATGCTGATACCGGCTTTCTTCCCCTTTTGATGAATGTGATCCGCAAGGGTAATGATATCCTTCTCATCAACTGCTTCATAATGGAATGTGATAAGATCCGCTCCTGCATCCATGAATATATCACCATAGAAAGCAGGATCCTCGACCATCAGATGTACATCTTTGTATAGAGGAGAACTCTTGCAGAAAGCTTTCAGAATGTCGGGACCGAATGTCAGGTTCGGAACAAAATGCCCGTCCATGACATCAAAGTGCAGCCATTCTGCTTTTGATGCATTCAATTCGGATATCTGTGATTTTGTATCCGCATAATTCAATGAGAGTACGGAAGGTGAAATAATCATATATATTTTTCCTTTCTCTGCTGGATCATCTTTAAAACTTCCAGATAATTGTTATAACGGGTCCGCGGAATTGCTCCCTGATCCACCGCCTCTTTAACCGCACATCCCGGTTCATTCTGATGGATGCAGTCATTAAACCGGCATTTGCCGATATATGGGGCAAATTCGATGACATCATAGCCAAGATCTTTTGCCTGCAGCCTTGAAAAATCCAGAGAACTGAAGCCGGGCGTATCCGCAACCAGCCCCTCTGCAACAACATGCAGCTCGTTGTGCCTTGTCGTATGTTTTCCTCTGCCAAGAGCTTTGGATATCTCCTGTGTTGCCAGATGGAATGAAGGCTCCAGGGTATTCAGCAGTGTGCTCTTACCGGCACCGCTCTGTCCGGTTAAAACGGAAATCTTTCCTTTCAAAAGATCTGCGAGGGAAGGATCAAGAGAAACCATGGAAGTACGGATTGTCTGCATCGGACCGTTTTCATACTCCTGAATTTTCTGCTCTGTTTCCGGATCAATCCCCAGATCGCACTTGGTCACAATCAGTACAGGTGTTATGCCTGCCTCCCGGATCAGCATGGATAAACGATCAATCAGCACCGTGCTGAAATCCGGATCTTTGATACTCATGACAATCAGAGCCTGATCAACATTGGCAACAAAAGGCCGGATCAGATGGTTTTTTCTCGGCAGCACTTTCTGAACAGCCCAGCGGTCATGAATCCATTGGGCTTCCACCAGATCACCTGCTGCAGGGGTAAACTGCAAACGGATCTTTCCCGTTAATACAGCATTAACCCTTTCACCATCTTCCTTTTGCAGGGTATATTCTTTTGAAACGATCTTTACAATTCTGCCAATCATTCTTCTCCCCGATCAATAGTAGTATAGAATTACAAAGTTATCTTCTTTCTGGGTATATTCGGTTCCCGGTTCAGGACTCACTTCAACAACGACACCGATATCCAGATTATCGATCTCTTCCTGTGACATCTGGGTTATATCTCGCAAGCTTGTTCGCACTACAATTCCCATAGCCTCAAGCTCTTCAATCGCTTCATTCAGCGTTTTACCCATAATATCTTCAGGAATTTCGATTGTCGCATATTCCGAATAGACCAGTGTAATCTGTCCGGCACTTTCCGGATTGAACAATACGCCCGGTTCAAGCTGTTCCTGACGAATGATTGTACCCGGTTCGGCATCACTTTCCTCCGCTATAACCGTGATTTTCAAAAGCGGGTATTCCTGACTGATTTCCTCTTCCGCATCGGTGATCTTGTAATTTGTATAATCCTTGGCACGAACGCCTATGCCGCTGGAAACTGTTACAGTTACTTTGGAACCCGGTTCAAGCTCACTGCCCACATCCGGTTCAACAGCAATGATGATTCCCTTTTCGGTATCATTTGTCAGAAGATACTGCACACCCGCAGTATCAATAACAAGATTGCTCTCCTCACAGATTTCCTTGGCTTCAGCCATGGTCTTGCCTTCAAGATCCGGAACAGTTGCCATTACCTCTCCCAGATGAATTACATCGGCCAGCACAAGGCTGAAGAAGATCGCAACAATTGCCACAAGCACAAGCATGACAATCAGTAAAGTTGTCAGCTTTTTATTGGGCTTTGGTTCCTTTTTATTTATATTTTCTTTTTTGACTTCCTTCTGGCGGACAGGCTGAACTTTTGCAGGCTCCTGCACTTTCTGCTTGACATTGAGTGTCTTTGTCTGTTCCAGCTGAATCGGATTCTCATTGAGTCTTTCACTGCGCAGACAAGTGGACAGATCCTTGAACATCTCATCACAGCTGCGATAGCGCAATGCCGGATTTTTGGCAGTCGCCCGGGAAACGATATTCTCAATGGACTGCGGTACAGTCGGGTTAATGGAACGCAATTTCGGTAACGGATCGCGCATATGCTTCAAGGCAACCTGCACGGCCTGATCCGCTTTAAACGGAACATCTCCAGCCAGCATTTCATACAGGACAATACCAAGCGCATAAATATCGGACTGCGGTGTGGCAGAATCCCCTTTAGCCAGTTCCGGAGCAAGATAATGCACGGATCCCATTACATTATTCGCCTGTGTCAGCTGCATGCTTCCTTTCGCTGTAGCAATGCCGAAATCAAGAATACGTACAGAACCGTCTGCTTTAACAATGACATTCTGCGGCTTGATATCACGGTGAATAATACCCCTGCTGTGTGCTTCGGCAACAGCGGAGGTCAGCTGTTTCATAATATCAACCGCTTCCTCATTGAGTAACGGTCCGCGTGAACGGATGACCTGTTTCAAGGTATTGCCGGGTACATATTCCATAACGATGTAATGATGGCCCTTATAGTCACCTACATCATACACTTCAACAATATTCGGATGCGCCAGTGCTGTAGCAGCCTGAGCTTCCCTTTCAAAACGCAGAATACTTACCGCATCGGTACTCAGATCGCTTCTCAGGATCTTGATTGCCACCTGGCGGTTCAGAATCGTATCAATTGCAAGGAAGACATCTGCCATTCCTCCCTGTCCTATATGCTGGATGACCTCATATCTGTTTGCGATAACATTTTTTCTGCTCATAGATGATCATCTCCTTCCAGATCGATCAGAATAATCGTCACATTGTCAAATCCTCCCGCATCCAGGGAAGCTTTTAAAAGTTTCCTTGTGCGCAAAGCAGGATCCATTTCCTTGTTAAAGACGATATCCCTGATCTTTTTTTCTTCCACATAACCATGCAGACCGTCACTGCAGATCAAAAGACCTCCCATTTTTTCCTGATGGGTATCTATGTCACTGCGTACGGTCTCCCAGACGCCAAGTGCATTTGTGACAACATTTTTCTTGGGGAAGTTCTTGGCCTCTTCCCTGGTCAGCTGTCCATGCATGATCATGTCATTCACCAGTGTATGATCCATGGTAAGTTGTGAAAAACGACCGCTGTCAAACCATGCATAAGCCCGGCTGTCACCAATATTGACGACATATTTCCCTAATTTGGTGATCATCACACCGCAGAATGTCGTTCCCATTCCTTTGAAAGCCGGATGATTCTTTCCGTAATTAAAAATCTGTTCATTGGAAATGCTGATATGGCGGGCAATCCATTCCTTGATTTCTTCCCTTGAAGAAAACCCGGTCGTTTCTGAAAAAACCTTCGAAAAATATCCCACAGCCATACGGCTGGCAATATCTCCGCCAAGATTACCGCCTATACCATCAGCTACAACGGCAAAAACATCATCTGCTTCATTGGTAGCGATGACGTAACTGTCCTGGTTATTCTTTCTCAATAATCCTTTGTCTGTAATGCCGTAATACTTCATCTGTTACTGATTCCTCTCATGTCTTGCTCTCAGCTGACCGCATGCAGCATCAATATCTTCGCCATGTTTCGAGCGAAGTGTCGCCTTGACGCCATTCTTCATCAGAACATCATAAAAATGAAGTGCTTTCCTTTCATCTGCCGTACGATATCCATGTTCATCCACCTGATTGTAAGGAATCAGATTTATGTATGCATTCATTCCCCTGACAAGCTTTGCCAGCTGAACGGCATGTTCATCCGTATCGTTTACATCCCGCAAAAGAATGTATTCAAAAGTCAGACGGCGATGATTATCCTCACTATACGAGCGTAAAGCATCCATCAGTACATTCAGCGGATATGCATGGTTAACAGGCATCAGTCTGCTTCTTAAGGTATCGTCCGGTGCATGTAATGAAATTGCCAGATTATATTGATATTTTCCCTTTGCAAATTCCTCGATCTTCGGAACAATGCCGCATGTGGAAATCGTTATATGACGAGCACCGATTGCCAGTCCATGGTCGGAATTGATAATCTCACAGAAGCGCATCACATTGTCATAGTTGTCAAAAGGCTCACCGGTCCCCATGATAACAATGTTATTGAGGCGTTTTCCTTCCTCATCCAGCAGTTTTTGCACATGCATAACCTGTCCAACCATTTCACCGGCTGTCAGATCTCTTTGTTTTTTCAACAAACCGGAAGCACAGAATGTACATCCCATATTACAGCCTACCTGTGAAGAAACACACAGGCTCTCTCCGAAATGAAAGTGCATCAGGACCGTTTCCACAGATGCACCGTCATTCATCTCAAAAAGATACTTTGTGGTTTTGTCCCTTGCCACCTGTCTTTCAATCTCAGCCATTGGCTGTAATGTATATTCATTTTGTAATGTTTCTATTAATGTTGCAGGAAGATCTGTCATCTTGGCAAAATCATCTACACGCTTCTTATACAGCCATGTATACAGCTGTTTTGCACGGTAAGGTTTCTGCCCTTTTTGTGCGAGCATCTCTTCCATCTGTTTTAAACTCAAATCATAAATCGTCTGCATATCCGTTATTCTATCACAATCAGTGTCTGTTTATCTCACCTTTTTTCAGTTTTGCCATATAAAATCCGTCTCCGTCTGTCTCAAACGGAAATATGGTTCTTTCTGAAATTAATTCAAATTCAGGATGTTCTTTTAAAAACCCATGCACCATTTTCTCATTTTCCCGTTTATTCAGCGTACAGGTGCTGTAAACCAGAACCCCTTCCAGCTTCAGATATTCACTCCCGTTTTCCAGTATTGCCTTCTGTACCGGCAATAGATCGTCAATATCTTCGGGCTTCAAATGCCATCGGATTTCCGGTTTATGAGACAGATCACCCATTCCCGAACAGGGAACATCCATCAGGATGCGGTCAAAACTATCTTTTTCAAAGGAACCCTTCTTCATTGCATCATTCACTTTTGTCCGGCAGATTGTTATACCGGTTTTCTCCATCAGCTGATCGATCAGCTTTGTTCTTTGCGGATACAGATCACAGGCAACAATATACCCTTTATTGTGCATCATCTCGGCAATCTGCTGTGTTTTTGTACCCGGAGCAGCACAAAGATCCAATACTTTCATTCCTTCCCGGGCATCCAGATATTTTGCCACCTCTTGCGAACTGATGTTCTGAATCAGTATCCTGCCGTCTTTGAAATACTCCGTCTCCTGTATCACACCATCGTACGTAAAGCCGATATCACTGACAAAATGAAAGCACGGATCATTTTCAATTTCTTCCTTTGTCATTTTCAATGTATTAATACGCCCGTATACCTTAGGTCTGTTCTGGTTGCTTCGGGCAATTTTTTCGGAAATATCCTCTCCGTAATAAGCATTCCACATGCGAATCATCCATTCCGGATGACTCGTAATTTCAAAGAGCTCCCCTTCATTATGGAATCCTGCTCTTTCCACCTGCCGCAAAACGGCATTCACAAATTTCTTCTGATGCTTTTCTGCCATGTTGACAGCTTCGTTGATGACTGCATAAACAGGAATTCCCTGCATAAAAAACATCTGGTATACGCTCATGTCAAACAGGACAGCTGTACGATGATCCGTCTTTTTGACATATGGTTTCCATTGTTTTTCCAGAAGGGTGATATTGCGCAGTGTGCCATACACAACCTCGCTGATCAAAGCCGCATCCCTGCCACGAAACGGGCAGTGGCGCAAGATCAGGCTTGCATAACCGTTTTCATAAATCACCTTGTATAAAACATCTCTGATATA
>JAFYCG010000261.1 GCA_017539825.1 Solobacterium sp.
CTGTTCAGCCGGTTTGAACTGGAAGAAAACAAGAAGAAATTCGGTGATGAATTATCAAAAGGCATGCAGCAGAAGCTGAATATCTGCATGGGATTGTTCACAGATCCGCAATTGTTACTGCTGGATGAGCCGATGATCGGACTTGATCCGCATGCGATTAAAGAATTAAAGAATACAATTGAAGAAATGAGAGCTCAGGGCAAGACCTTATTGGTCAGTACCCATATTATCGACAGTATCGATATGTTGTGGGACAGAACCCTGATCATGCAGAAAGGTGTCATCAAAGCGGATATCACCAAGGAAGAACTGGATGAAAAGGGAGAAACTCTGGAGCAGTTATTCTTTGAAGTGACAGAGAATATCCCCCGGGACGGTGAAGAAGAATGAGAATGTTTCTATACTATGCATGGCATTCTTTCTTTAACCAGCTACGAAAAATATTCAAAACCTGGGTACTGGTATTTATCCTTGTCTGCGGTCTTCTCGGCGGATTGATCGGATTCAGTATTGCCAGTCTTGAGGAAGCCACGCAAACAGAAGAAATTGTTGAAATTGAATCAGAGGAAATTACCGCAGAGTTTTCATTGGAAAATGAGATCGGTATTGACGGTATCGCAGTGGCAGAACTTGCTGCCGGCGGTATCATCCTGGTTCTGTTTGCTTATGAATTGCTCAGCGCAGAGAAAAACGGCAGCAGGATATTTCTTCCTGCAGATGTCAATCTGTTATTCTCTTCACCTATGAAACCGCAATCTGTTCTGTTGTTTCGCTTGGCCACCCAGCTGGGAACAGCTTTAGCAGGAAGCTTGTATCTTCTGTTTCAGTTACCGAATCTGATGATCAATCTGCACCTGTCTTTATGGGCGGCACTCGGCTTGTTATGTACATGGGTATTAACAATCATGATCGGCAAGCTTCTGCAGCTAATGGCTTATACCATCACCTCGACAAATCCTTCGTATAAAAAATACATTACCTATTTTGTATACGGACTGGGTGCTTTATGCGTCATCAGCTATTCCTTCTATTATAAAACACATTCCGAATCCTTAATCGTAGCGGCGAATGCCTTCTTTAACTCTTCTTTGGCAAGGATGATTCCTTTCTGGGGATGGCTAAAAGGATTCCTGCATTCCATGATGACAGGGAATGGATTATTCTGTCTCTTGTACTTTGGGTTATTAGTGATCGGAATGGCATGTCTGATCTATTTCATCTGGAATATCAAAGCGGATTTCTATGAAGATGCCATGGCCAAATCCGAAGAAGTTGCGGAGATGCTGGAAAAAATAAATAAAGAGGAGTCCGGGATCTTCTTCCGGAAAAGGAAGAAAGACCGTGAAGATTCCATTCGCCGTGACGGATTTCATTATGGTGAAGGGGCAAGTGTATTCTTTTATAAAGAATTGTATAATCGATTCCGATTTGCGAAACTGCACTATTTCACCAAAACATCGATAACCTATCTGATTGTCTCTGTCATTCTTTCGTTGTTTTTGTACTTTGTAGCGGAAACAACCGCATTTGAACCGGTAGCCATTCTTCTTTCGATCATGGTATTCTTCCGCACTCTCGGAAATCCTTTGAATCAGGATGTCAAAACAAATCAGTTTCTTCTGATCCCGGAGAGTACCTGGAAGAAACTCTTATGTTCCTGGCTTGCAGGTACATGTAACTGTTTACTGGATTTATTACCTTCCTTCATTGTCAGTTCCATCCTGCTGAGACAGAATCCTTTGCTTGGTTTATTGTGGATGATCCCGATCGCATCTGTTGACTTTTACGCTACGGCAGTCGGTGCATTCCTTGATCTTTCCATTCCTTCTTCCATCGGAAAAACAATCAAGCAGCTGATTCAGGTTTTCTTCATCTACTTCGGACTCTTACCGGACATTGCGGTTATCGCAACCGGTTATGCCTTGCACCATCCGTTAATCGGTGTACTGGCAGCTTCTGTCGTCAATGTCTATCTCGGCATGGTTTTCTTTGGATTGTCTACGATTTTCGCAGAAGCCCAGGGCGGTGTCCAAAAACCTGTGGCAAAGGAAAATGCGGATGTTCCTTCTGCAAAGAAAACATACAGTACTCTTGGAATCGCCTGCTTTCTGATTCTGATACTGTCCGCTGCCCTGCAGTTAGGATTCTCCCGTTATATTCTGGATATGAATATAGCTTACAATCAATGGAAGTGGCTGATCTGGGTCATTACATTTGTCCCGATCTATCTGGTCGGCGTGCCGTGCGGATTGTTGTGGATGAAGAGAATACCTTCAGTTCCTTTGCAGGAAAAGGCATTACCTGGGAAATATTATTTCCTGCTGCCGGTGATCAGCATATTCCTTCTGTATGCAGGCAATATCATCGGCATAGCTATCACTTCGTTTGTGAACTCATTTGTTCAAAACTCAGGTGTAAATCCGTTAAACAATCTGATTGCCAACCAGTCGGTTTATCTCCGTATCCTGTTTATGGTGATACTGGCTCCGTTCATCGAAGAATACATCTTCCGCAAACAGCTGATTGATAAAATGCATGTTCATGGCGGTAAAATGGCTGTATTGACATCTGCATTGATGTTCGGTTTATTTCACGGAAATACTTCACAGATGTTTTATGCTTTCTTCCTGGGGTTATTATTCGGATATGTTTATCTGAAGACTGGCAGATTGCGTTATACCGTTATTCTGCATATGTTAATCAATTTTATGGGTTCAGTTGCCGGACCGTATCTGATGAATCAGGCAATCAGTTCCTTCCCTACCGTTTCACAAATACAGGATTCTTCCGCAATGCAGATCTTCACACCGCAGGTCATTGTCCTGATTGTATATTTACTGGCATTGGTTGCGCTGGCACTGATCGGACTGGTATTCTTCTTCAGAGAAATCCGACAGATCCGTTTCATCACGGAAGAAAACCAGTTATCGGAAAAAGGAGCCTTAAAACCGCTTTGGATCAATACGGGAATGACATTATTTTTCATCGGTTGTGCTGGTATGATTGTCTATTCATTTCTCTCGTAATTTCAAAAAGCTTACTTTATAATGTCTTTACATAAAGGAGTATAAATATGGAAAAATTTAATGAACTGCCATATATCCGTCCGGATGCAAAAGAGGTCGAACAACAATTACTTTCAAGGGTCGAAGCATTTAAAAATGCATCTTCCTATGAAGAAGCAAAAAAGATTATCCTGGAAAAACAGGATATTATTGCCCGCTTCCGTACTTTGAACGTATTGGCAAGCATCCGTCATGACATTAATACTGCTGATCCTTTCTATGAAGAGGAAGTCAAATTCTTTAACCAGGCATCCGCAAAGTTATCCGTTGTGATCAAAGCTTTCAACGAAGCACTCGCAAATTCTGCATTCAGAAAGAATTTTGAAGAGGAATACGGAGATCAGCTGTTTAAGCTTTTAGACGCTGATATAAAAACAAACAGTGCAGAAATCATTGAATATCGTATTGAAGAATCCAATCTGCAAAGCGAATATGCCAAGACAGCTGCTTCCTGCAAAACCATCTTCCGCAATGAAGAATGCAACTTCTACGGTTTACTGAAGCATATGTTGTCAACAGACCGCGAAGAAAGAAAAGAAGCATTAATTGCCTGGGCTGCTTTGTATGAATCCGTCTCTGACAAACTGGATGAGCTCTATGGAAAACTTTGTGCTGTCAGAAGAAAAATGGCAGAGACACTCGGTTTCAGCAGTTATATTGAAATGGTTTATCTGCAGAGACATCGTTTCGACTATACCGCAAAGGATATTGCGAACTTCCGTAATGCAATCGTGAAGTATGTTGTTCCGGTCGCTGCGGAAATCCGTCAGAAACAAAAGGAACGTCTCGGTGTTGATCACTTTGAATATTACGATGAAGAACTGTTCTTTAAAGAAGGCAATTCCACACCGGATAAAGATACACAGGGCATGGTGGATGCAGCGCAGAAGATGTATCGTGAGTTGTCTCCTGAAACAGCGGAATTCTTTGATTTCATGGTGAAATATCAGTTATTTGATCTTGAGACAAAACCAAACAAGCACCTGGGTGGATACTGCACAGGTTTACAGGAATATAAAGCGCCGTTTATCTGCTCCAATTTCAATAAATCGAGTGCGGATACGGAAGTACTGACACATGAAGCGGGACATGCTTTTGAGTCCTATGTTGCTTCAAGAACACAGGAACTGATGGAGTATACCCATTCCACTTCCGAGATCAATGAAATTCATTCCATGTCTATGGAATTCTTCACAGAACCGTGGTATGACCTGTTCTACCCTGAAGGAGAAGGAAAGCGTTATCGTTATGAGCATCTTGCGGACAGCTTCTCCACATTGACATACCTTGTCAGTGTAGATGAATTCCAGCACAGGGTCTTTGAAGGTCCTCAGCCGGATGCCATGCAATTGCGTTCCATCTGGTCTGATATTGAACATAAATTCATGCCATGGCGCAGCTATGACGGCATAGAATTCCTGGAGAACGGCGGTTTCTGGATGCAGAAACAACATATCTTCATGTATCCTTTCTACTATGTTGATTACGCTCTGGCCATGTTATGTGCATTGCAGTTCTATCTCCGTATGAGAGAAAACCGTGAACAGGCATGGGCGGATTACCTGAAACTCTGCAAGCTTGGCGGATCTTTAGGCTACTTCGACCTGCTGAAAGCAGTAGACCTGAAAAATCCATTTGAGGAAACAACGGTCAAAGAAGTTACCGAAGGTATCATAAAAGCTTTGGAAGAGATGGAAAAGGAACTGTAAAAAACAACAGAGGTATAACTGTTTCGGGTTATACCTCTGTTTTGTTATTCTTTGATTACACTGATTCTTTCCACTGATTCCATGCGGATCAGTTTTTCTTTGGTTCCTTTTGGTGTTTCAATCTGTAAGAGTATCCATTCTTCATCTGCATCAAGGATCATATTTGAGCCGTGTTTGGTGTTTCCGTAATTGAAGATGTCGACATCCTCATGGTCTTCTTTCAGGTCAATATTTACTTTTTGGCCGATATAAGAACCGGCTGCCTGTAATAAAGCTTTACGGTCTTCATGGTAGGAAGTCCCCTTCATCTTAGTCAGTTCTCTTTCCAGATCATCGATTCTGCCTTTCAGGGATGAAATCTGCAGGTAAGCCATGAATCCGAAGATACCGAATACAAAACCTATATATTCCATTATTCACCCTCCTTGATTTCCACGGAAAGAATTGAGGATAACGGAATCAGTTTTTCAATGATACCCTTCTTCGTGACAGCCTCAACCTTTACCCAGTTGCCTTCAAAATCCAGAATTCTGCAATCCGTATTGAACAGATCCAGATCTCCTTCCTCATCAAAGAAACTGAAGCGAACTGTTTTTCCCTGAATATTCTTTAATAAACGGCTGACACCATTTACAGCCGGTGCATCTTCTCCGGCAACATCATCTTTCAGCAGATAGTCACAACTGACATGCAGTATGGAGGCTATATCCGCTATTTTATCAATATCCGGATATACTGTTCCTGCCTCCCAGCGGCTGACAGTCTGTCTTGTGACATGCATCTGATCTGCAAATTCCGTCTGTGTCATTCCGACATCTTTTCTTTTCTGTGCAATCTTATTTCCTAGTTCATTCATGATTGACTCCTTTTTACGCTTCCATTCTACATATCCGTAACCGTATCTTTCAAGAAATTCTCACGTTCAAAATGTAACATACCGGTTTACATTTCATATTTTTTTACGCTATTTCTAAAAAAAACCGTATCGGTAAGATAACCAATACAGTTTTATGTTATTTAGATGCATGCTCCGGGTGATACGTATCGACCACAGAAGCAACAATCTCTTCAATATTCTCCGATTCACTATATGCGGCTGTTTTCAGCAACTGCAGATCCGTTTTGAATTTCTCATCATCCATTTCGATCGGTTTGCCGATAAAGATGAGTGAATTCTGTGTCTTCTGCAAGCCTTCTTCATCCATAAGAAGCTCTTCATACATCTTTTCACCGGGTCTTAATCCGGTATAAACAATCGGGATATCAATGTCAGGCTTGAAGCCGGACAGTTTGATCAGGTTTCTTGCCATGTCATCAATTTTGACCGGTTTTCCCATATCCAGGACAAAGATTTCACCGCCCTTTGCATAGAACTCCGCCTGCAATACAAGGGAAACAGCTTCCGGAATTGTCATAAAGTAACGGATGATATTCTTGTCTGTTACGGTAACAGGTCCGCCTTCAGCGATCTGCTTTTTGAATAACGGAATAACCGAACCGTTGGAACCGAGAACATTGCCGAAACGTACTGCCATATATGTCGTATCAGGATACGTTCTCTGGCACATCTGTACAACCATTTCACAGAGTCTCTTGGAAGCACCCATGATATTGGTCGGATTGACTGCTTTGTCAGTTGAAATCAACAGGAATCGGGATACACCGTGTTCAGCAGCTGCTTTAGCGACAGTATATGTACCCATGACATTGTTTTTGATTGCCTCGTTCGGGCTGTCTTCCATGAGCGGTACATGTTTGTGCGCTGCGGCATGGAAGATGATATCCGGTTTATGCTCTTCAAGAACATGATCCATCCTGTTTTTATCTGTCACATCACCAATCAGTGTTTCAAGATTCATGTTAGGATGTTTTCTCCTGAGTTCCAGCTGGATATCATACGTTGTATTCTCGTAGATATCGAAGATGATCAGTTTTTTCACATCCGCATTGGCAATCTGTCTGCACAGCTCGGAACCGATGGATCCGCCACCGCCTGTAACCATGACAACTTTGCCGGCAAGGCTCTTCATGATGGAAGTTGTATCTACACGAATTTCCTCTCTTCCCAGAAGATCCTGTATCTGTACATCACGCAGACTGGAGATGCGGACTTTACCGGAATACAGATCGAACAAGCCCGGTACAGCCTGAATCTTGCAGCCTGTATCTTTACAGATATTCAGAATATCTGCACGGTTCTGCGGTGAAATATTTGTAATCGCAAAGATAATTCTCTTGATGTTGTAACGTTCTACAGCTTCCTGGATCTTATCCCTTCCGCCAAAGATGCGATATCCTTCAAGATCTCTGCCCCATTTGATCGGATTATCATCTATGACAGCCATAATATTGTATTCAGGATGATTTCCCAGACGGATATCCGAGATGATCTCTCTTGCTGCCTGTCCGCCGCCGATGATCAGGATATTCTCAGAGTTTTCCGAAGTATTTCCCTGTAAGGAACGGAAACGAAGAAGTCTGTATCCGAAACGGACAAAAACGCAGGAGATACCGCAAAGAACATACGTGATAAACATGACGGATCTCGGCAGTTTGAAGATGAAATACAGAATAATATATACGACTGCAAGCAGAAGATATGTCAGTATAATTCTGTAAGCTTCCGTAATGGAGGCATACCGCCAGATACTGTGATACAGGCGGAACATGTAATAACATTCGATTGTTGCAATTTCCAGAAACAGCAGAAACAGCAGCAATGTATGCATATAGCCTGAAGGTATATGCGTATATGTAAAATCATAGCGAATCCATATTGCAAGAAATGCGGATACCGCTACACAGAGAATATCCACAAAGATAATTGCGATCATTCTCGTTTTCTGGCTATCAATAATCCACTTCATTCTTCTTCCCCTTCATCATTTGTCTCTACGTACAATGCTTCGTACAGCTTGATTCTCCCCTCTTCAAGAATTTTTGCGATCGTTTTGGAGGATAATCCGAACTTCGCAATCAAATCCTTATATGTCTTCTCCTCCACAAGAGAAAGCCACATAATCAGAGCTGTATTTGTACCGCATTTTTCTTTGATGATGTCAAAACAATAATTGACATACTTCATATCTTCTTCCAGAAAGGAAAGGGTCTTTTTTACCACAGGATCCAGATTCTTTCTTTTGCGAAGATCTTCACTTTCCTTTAATTCAATTTTATATAAATGGCATGACGCATTAAATGCTTGTATAAATTTCTCGTATTCCATATATGTATTTAAAGGTATATCTCTTTTCTCGTTCA
>JAFYCG010000262.1 GCA_017539825.1 Solobacterium sp.
AACCCATCTGTTGAGCAGAGTGAAAAAGCTGACCTGAATGTCACCATCGCAGGTACAAAAGCTGCTATCAACATGGTTGAGGCATGTGCTAAGGAAGTTTCCGAAGAAGACATGCTGAAAGCACTCATGATCGGTCATGAAGCAATTAAGGAACTTTGTGCAATTCAGGAAGAAGTTATTGCTGAATGTGCAAAAGAAAAGATGGAAGTTACCCTGTATGAAATCAATCCGGTTATCAAGCAGATGGTAGATGAAAAGGGTGCTGACCGTATCCGTGAAGCTGTTTCCATTAAGGGAAAACTGGAGAGATACGGCAAGATCGATGAACTGATTGCAGAAATGGAAGAAGAAGCTTCCAAAATGGAATGGGAATCAGAGGAAGAAAAAGCCAAGGCTGTCAAACAGGCACATGAATATGGTGTTGAAGTTGAAGCCGCTGAAGTCAGAAGACTGATTTCCGAAGAAAAAATCAGACCGGATGGAAGAGCACTGGATGAACTCCGTCCTTTGGACAGCCAGGTTGATCTGCTGCCAAGAGCACATGGTTCCGCCATGTTCACCAGAGGCGAGACACAGGTTATGTCCGTAACAACTCTGGGAGCTCTCAGTGAAGCACAGGTGATCGATGATCTGACACCGGCTACAGAAAAGCGCTTTATGCACCAGTACAACTTCCCGCCTTTCTCTGTCGGTGAAGTAGGCAGAATGGGCAGCCCGGGCAGAAGAGAAATCGGCCATGGCGCACTGGGTGAAAGAGCATTATTACAGGTATTGCCAAGCAAGGATGAATTCCCGTATGCAATTCGTACAAGTGCTGAGGTTCTGGAATCAAACGGCTCCAGTTCCCAGGCAAGTATCTGTGCAGGCACAATGTCCCTGATGGCAGCCGGCGTACCGATCAAGGCAATGGTTGCAGGTGTTGCCATGGGTCTGATCACTGTCGGTGATACATATTCCATTCTGACAGATATCCAGGGTATGGAAGACCATTATGGCGATATGGACTTCAAGGTTGCCGGTACCAGAAACGGTATCACTGCTTTGCAGATGGATATCAAGGTTACGGGAATCTCAGAAGAAATTCTCAAGGAAGCTCTTGCCCAGGCACATAAGGGAAGAATGCAGATTCTTGACAATATGGAAGCATGTATTTCCGAACCGCGTCCGGAAGTATCCAAGTATGCGCCTAAGATGGGTCAGCTGATGATCCCTGTTGATAAAATCCGTGTGGTTATCGGTAAAGGCGGAGAACAGATCGACAAGATCATTGAAGAATGCAATGATGTCAAGATCGATATTGATGATGACGGAAGATGCATTATCTACCATACTGACAGAGAAGCAATCGATAAGGCAATGCAGATGATCCAGAGTCTCATTCGTGAGGCAAAGGTAGGCGAGGTTTATGATGCAAAGGTAACTGAAGTCAGAGAATCATTCGCTTTTGTCAATCTGTTTGAAGGAACAGATGCCTTACTGCATGTCAGCCAGGTAGCATGGGAAAGAGTACCGAACATTTCCGATGTATTACATGTAGGTGATACAATCAAGGTTAAGGTCATCAACATTGATGATGCAGGAAAAGTAAAAGTCTCTGCGAAAGAATGTCTGGAAAAACCGGAAGGCTATGTAGAAGAGAAAAAAGCACAGCGCAAAGAACGTACTTTCAGCAAAAAGTCAGACAGCGGCAATGTTGAACGCAGAGTGTTCAAAAAGAAGGATAACTGATAAAGAAGGCTGAATGCCTTCTTTTATTTGAGGTGGCAAGATGAGAATGAGAAAGAAGAAATGGGCTGATCCGTGGCTGCAGGAACATGCGGACTATGCCATGGAGAATCCTGTTGAAAACAAGGGAAAGTGGAAAGAACTGCTTCATACAGAGGAGCTGCACCTTGAAATCGGTACCGGCAAAGGAGATTATCTGAACAATATGGCAAAGATGTATCCTGTAGCCGGATGGGTCGGTATTGAAAAGGACAGGTCTGCAGCAGCCACTGCTGCCAGGAAGGCAGTTGAAGATGAAACGAATGATCTTCATAATGAGAGGCTGATTGTCAATGATGCAGAAAATCTGGAAGAATGGTTTGAAAACGGAGAAGTGGATGTGATTCACCTGAATTTCTCTGATCCCTGGCCAAAGAAATACACACATAAAAGAAGATTGAGCAGTGAGAAATTTCTTTCCATGTATAAAAACATTTTGAGCAAAGACGGAATGATCCGCATGAAGACCGATAACAAGAATCTGTTTGAAGATTCTGTCCTCTATTTTTTACAGAACGGATTCATGTTTACGGAGTTTTCCGTCGATTATCGCCGTAATCCGCATGAGGAAGATGCCATTACCGAATATGAGCAGAGATTCATGGATCTCGGACAGCCGATTTATCAGCTCTGTGCTATTGTGCAGAAAAGATAATTCTATGGTAGAATATCTTTATGAAGATGAAAAAGATATTAAAAATACTGGCTTCGGGAATGCTCATCATGGCAATGAGCGGATGTACAAAGATTACACAGGATCTGCAGACAAGACTGAATGAAAAGATTGCTTTTGCCGAATCAGTTCCTGCTTCTTCACCGACTTACCGGAAACCGTACTATGCGTATTATGTTGAGCCGTCCGTAGGAAGACTGTCTTCCGATGAACTCAGCAATATGTTTTTATATGATAATATCCGGTTTGTCATGAGCCTGAATGTTTCAAATATTATCAATGAAAAGTATTATCAGAATATTGAAGCTGACCTGACGAAAAACGTTTTGGAAGATGCGGTTGTCGCATCCATGGAAGGAACATACAAAGATTTTGAAAACCATGAGCTGACGTATGCGGTCAAAGTCTGCAGGCTTGCAAACGAGTACTTTACGATCTTTCATACAAGAGCGGTAGATTTCTATGCTTTGTCTGACATTTATTCCATACCTGATGTATGTGCAAAGATGCTGTTGATTTCCAAATCCGTTCATGTCAATCAGGATACAATTCTTGCCAACTACAGTACACAGGAAGCAATATCCTATGAGGGAAAGACCGTCAAGCTGTTTGAGGATATTTCTCCGGAAAGCGGAAAAATCGAAGATCTGTTTGTGTCAGGCAATTCCGCAGGAGCCGGTGCAAGCGGATTTGCGGAATATGTCAATGAAGGTGAAGAATATCACGCACAAATTGAAGGTGATGAGGAAATTATTGACGAGGAAGAGGAAATTTCGACTGACGATAACGAATGAATATGTTAGAATGTATCTTAACAATGATGAAAAAATATCATAAAATGATATCTGTATTCTAAGAAAGGGAAATGCTATGCTGAAAAAATTACAGAACATACTGTTTGAAGATGAAGATGATGATATCCTTGAAGATGATACGATGGAAAGCCCTGTCGTTTCACAAAATGTCGCACCTGTAACACCACAGAGGCCTGTGACAGTTGAAAGAGAGCCGGAACCTGTAGTTGCTGAAAAACCAAAAGAGACGGTTATGCAGAGAATTGATGTTACTCAGTCCGTCCCGATTGAACAGACACGTCCGCAGGCGCCGAAAAATGAGTCTGTTTTCTCTCAACCGGCATCCCGTCCTGCTGAACCTAAACCGGCTACTGTTGTCGGCGGTATTACAGCGGATCCGAAACCTGTTGCCAAAAAACCGGCAGTTGCAAAACCTGCAAAGAAGAAGGAAGAAAGAACTGAACGTCCTGTATACCAGTTTCAGCCTGTAATCAGTCCGATTTTTGGCGTAGATGAAAAGGATATGAACGCTTTGAAGACAACTACTTCCAAGATTACGGAAAAAGAAAAAGCAAAGCTGGATAAGAATATTTCGCCGATTATTTCTCCGATGTACGGTACGGATGCTGAGGAAAGCCCTCTGTCACTCCATAAGACTGTTGAAAAGAGCGAGCTTCCTGATATCGATTATAGTAATGCAGAGACAGGACCTGCTGAAGATGAAATTCCGGAATTCTCTCTTGATGATATTCTGAAAGTCAGAGATGAAGAGTATGCGGAAGAACAGAAAGAAGTTCCTGAAGAATTAGAGCCTCTCTTTCCGGATTTGACATTTGATGAAGACGGGGATGATAAAGACATCCTGCTGCCAAATCTTTTTGAGGATGAGGAATAATGGAATATTATTTTATCGGCATAAAGGGGACAGGAATGTCCTCTCTTGCTTGTATGCTGAAAGATCTGGGCAATGAAGTCAGCGGAAGTGATCTGGAGAAACACTTTTTCACGGAAGAGGGTTTGATTGCCAGGAATATACCTATTTATCCGTTTAATCCCGATAATATTCATGACAATATGAATATTATTATCGGAAATGCCTTCCTTGAGGATTTCCCGGAAGTTATTGCGGCAAGATCCAATCCAACCTGTACATGTGCAAGATATCATGAATTTCTCGGTACTTTCCTAAAGCAGTATGAACTGATCAGTATAGCCGGAAGCCATGGAAAGACAACGACAACCGGCCTGATGTCAGCGATGATGTCCGAGAAGGGTCATACGGGATGGTTGATCGGTGACGGAAGCGGCCATCTGGAGAAAGACACAAAGTATTTCTGCCTGGAATCTGATGAATTCAGAAGGCATTTTCTTGCATATTATCCAAAGTATGCCATTGTTACAAATGTTGATATTGATCATGTAGATTATTTCAAGGATGATGATGACTATCGTCATGCCTATGAGGAATTTGCCACCCAGGTTTCAGGCGCTATGATGATTTATGGCGAAGATGCTGAAGCCAGAAAGATGAAGATTGATGCTAAACATTACTGGTATGGTGTTGAAGAAGATGATGACCTGCAGGCAATTCATATTCATGAAGATGCCGAGGGTATGTCTTTTGATGTTCTTTTCGAAAAGAAGAAAATGGGGCATTTCGAACTTCCTTTTGTCGGCAGACATATGCTTCTGAACAGTCTTGCCTGTATCGGCATAGGCCTTCTGGAAGGCATGACACCGGAGCAGATCGAAAAAGGACTGAGCACTTTTAAAGGTGTAAAGAGACGCTTTGTTATTGAAAAGCATGGTGACAATATCTATGTAGATGATTATGCACATCATCCTACGGAAGTAGGGGTCACGATTGAAGCAGCCAGAATACGCTTCCCCGGAAAAAAGCTCGTAGCCATATTCAAACCTCACAGAGCATCCAGAGTGCTGTATTTTGCGGATGATTTCAAGAAACAGCTGGAAAAGGCGGACGCCGTTTATCTGTGTGATTTTACCAGTATTGATGATAAGCAGGATGGCACGGATATTGATATTACATACCTGCAAAAGAAGATCCCGGGATCGGTTGTGATCACGGAGGATGAAGCCGGTGCGGCTGTCATCGCTAAAGAAGCTCCTGCAGTATTTCTGTTCATGTCCAGCAAAGATATTTATAAGCTTGCAAGTTTTGTAAAGAATTCACAGAAATATTGAAAGTGTTTTCATTTTGAATTATAATGCCAGTAAGAAGGAGATTTATTATTATGGATGACCTATTACTGGCATTGCAAAATGTATCAGAGCAGCTGCTGCCTATTTTAGGTGCTGTTGCGCTGATTTTTCTTTGCATATTATTGAAAAAACTTGGTGAATTGATTGATTCAATCACTGCTACTGTCAAGGGACTTGACCCGACACTGCGTCTGGTGGACAAGAGTATTGAAAAGGTACAGGCACCGTTGGATACAGCAGTCAAATTCAGCCATACCCTGGATAAAGTACATGATAAAACAGAAGAGACAATTGGTAAGGTAGCTGATTTTGCAAGTGAAAACATTGACAGTATCAAGGAGATGGTTCAGGAAAAAACAAATGCCGGAAATACTGCGGAGGAAGTAGAAAATGGATGAAGAAAAGAAAGTAACAGAACAGGAAGTGGATTTTGACGAAGCTTCCGAACCCATCGACACAATTGAGAAGACAGTGGCTGACCTGAAAAAGAAGATTCAGAATCTGACAGAAGAAACAGAAGAAGAACTGGATATTCCAAGCTTTGTGAGCAATGCAGAAGAAAAAGCTGATGAAGTGAAAGAAGAAATGGATACTGCCAAGGAAGATCTCAAGGAAGAGACAAAAGAAAAAGTTGAAGAAGTAAAAGAAGAAGCAAAGGAATTTGTTGAAGAAGCTAAGGAAAAGGCACAGGACGCTGTAGAGACAATCAAGGAAGAAGTACAGAATAATGAACAGCTGCAGAAGACTGTTTCCTACATCAAAGATAATGCGGTTAAAGCTGCGGATGCTGCTAAAAACAAAGTAGAAGAAATCCGTAAAGATCCGAAATTCCAGGCTGCTGAAGAAAAGGCTGCAGATGCTTTCCAGACAATCAGTAAGACTGTAGGTGACGGAACCAAAGCAGTTGTGCAGAAGGTTGATACATTTATGAACCGCCCTGATGTACAGGATAAGATTTATAAGGCAAGAACAACAGTTGCCGATGTTACAAAAAAAGGAACAGAAACTATAAAAGGATTGTTTAAAAAAGACAAAGAATAATCGTTTGAAAGGGGGAAATGCAATATGAAGCGCATAACGATTTATGATGTAGCGAAGGAAGCAGGTGTTTCCCTGGCCACTGTTTCAAGAGTGATCAATGGCTCAAGCGTTGTAAAAGGCAATACGAGAGATCGT
>JAFYCG010000028.1 GCA_017539825.1 Solobacterium sp.
ATTGTACCATTCCTTTGGCAGCATCCACATGAACCACTTCAGATGCTCCTGCTTTTGCACAGGCAAGTGTTGCCGCGCCTGTATAGGCAAACAGGTTCAGAATGCGGATTTCTTCCTCCTGATGTTTCTCAATGAGATCCATCATCCAGTCCCAGTTGACAGCCTGTTCCGGAAAGAGGCCGGTATGCTTAAAGCCGGTAGGAGATACCTTGAAAGTCAGACCGTGATATCCGATCTGCCATGATTCCGGCAGTTTTTTCTTATATTCCCAATGTCCTCCGCCTTTTTCAGAGCGGTGATATACGGCATCTGCCTTATTCCAGAGCTTGTTGTTGGACTTAGGCCAGATCGCCTGGGGATCGGGTCTGCGCAGTATGACGTTCTTCCACTGCTCGAGTTTTTCACCATCTCCCGCATCAATACATTTGTAATCTATCCATTGGTCTGCACATCGAATCATAAAATACCTCCATCCTATTATAACATGAAGAAAAAATGGTGTAGAAACAATCTTCAGAAACTTGCCTGTTCATGGTAAAATGAGATAGCAGAAAGAAGGATAATCTACATGTTTACAATGCCAAAATATCATCAGCCTGACTTTTCAGATGTTTTATTTACGGATGCACCGGATGTGAAAACAGATCTTTGTGAAACGGATGGTGTGGTACCGGAGTATTTTCATTCCACCTCCATGTTTCCGGAATATTTTAAAATCAACGGTAAATGGCAGCTGGCGGAAGAGAGCAGAATGGACAGCTGTGTCATTATCAATGAAGACGGTACATTATCTGTCGTTGAACAACGAAATGTGAAAAAAGGCCAATGTGTCATCCTCGGCAGAAGTGAAAACGGTGAAGAAGGCATATATGTGCATACAGGCGGATTCAGAAGTGAAGACAGTGCTTTTTCAGACAAGTTTGCCTTCCGTGGAAACCGTTCCCGTGAAACGTCATTTGCGAAAAACTATGACCAGCTTTATGAATTGCTGAACTATGAAAAAGATCATGGAATGGTTGTGGTAGTGCTCGGACCGGCATGTGCTTTTGATTATGATTCACGCAGGGCTATGCAGTATCTGATTGAAAAGGGCTATATACACGGACTGCTTGCAGGAAATGCCTTGGCAACACATGATCTTGAAGCGGCATATTTCGAAACTGCTCTTGGACAGGACATCTATCATCAGAAGAGCCAGGTGAACGGTCATTACAATCATCTGGATGTATTGAACAAAGTCAGAAGATGCGGTTCCATTCCTGCCTTTATTGAACAGTACAAGATTGATAACGGCATCATCTATGCCTGTGTGAAACACAATATTCCTTTTGTGCTGACATCCAGTATCAGGGATGACGGACCGATGCCGGAAGTCATTGCGGATGCTTATGAAGGACAGACAAAAATGAGAGAAATCCTGAAAAAAGCAACAACTGTCATCTGCATGGCTACCCAGTTACACACGATCGCTTCGGGAAATATGATCCCTTCATTCAGGGTTGTCGATGGCATAGTCAGACCGGTTTATTTTTATGCGGTGGATATCTCCGAGTTTGTGACGAATAAACTTGCAGACAGGGGAAGTCTTTCGGCTGTGACAATTGTTACAAATGTGCAGGATTTTATTAATAATGTTGCGAATGGAGTTCAGAGATATCTTGAATGAATCATAAAGAATGCTTATAATAATATACGTGTTTTACTGGATACAACTTAGAGATGGAGAAGAGGTAAATGCAAACACAAGGAAGGTTTAGGGATTATTTTTCGTTTGAATCCATGCGTGACAGAAATGGAGAACTGGTTTGCTATCATGTGACAATGATCGGCACAATTGAAAAAGACGGTGTGGCAAGGATTCGTACTGACATGGGTGTCAACAATGACCAGACAATGGCTTTTGGAAGAATAACCATCCGCGGATGTGATCGTAAAATCCAGGTGCTCTTGAAAGAAACCAATTCACGTATTTATTATCATACGTATAGTCCTGAAGAAGGCGCATCCGATATCATTAGTTTTGTGGCTAAAGAATGGCGTGCGCAGGAAGTTTATAATTTTAATGAAGGGGACCGTGTCCTGATTGAGGGAAGAGCATATATCCGTCACAGCGAGAATCCGGATTACAAGGATGAGCTGAGTATTACCGTGACCGGACAGTTCCTGCTTGGCAGAAGAAAAAGAACAGTGAATAATCTGGTTCCGCAACAGGAGTTTTAGGATGGAGTGATCCATCTTTTTTTTCTCTAAAAAAAGAATCCGGATACCGGATTTCTAGAGATCGGTTGTTAAGCCGAATTCTTTCACCAGGGCATCAAAACGGACTCTTTCTTTCTCTTTGACAGGCTTTGAGAGGTCGTGGAAACAATGATGAATGACATCTGCATCTTTCAGAACTTCATCCATCGGACTGTCGATGACTTCCTTGTCATCATGATGGTAAATCATGGAACAGATGATATCTGTTTCTTCCTCTGTTGTCTGATTCAGTTCCTTGAGAATTTCCCTGGCAAGCTGTGCCCCGAGATGAGCATGATCTTTATAGGATCCCGACATATATGCATGCATATCATGCAGCATGGCAGCCATGGATGCCAGTTCACTGTTCATGCCTCTTTTTTCTGCGATCAGCGTAGCTGCAAGCGATACACCGTAAAGGTGGGCTGCAGCACTTAAGCGTTTTTCATTATCTTCAATCTGTGACAGTTTCTCATCTGCGATAATACGCAGGTCTTTCAATCTTCCCATGCGATTACTCCTTTGCCTTCATTATAACGGAAGCGGTGGATCAATGCGATGGATTTCTTATGTTTTTCAGAAGGAAAAACCGTAACAATTGCCATTGAAGCTTGTATTTTTCTTGACTTTAAAGAAATGTATGTGAAAATATTATATTATATTTTAAGGAGTGGAAATTACCTGTATGGATGATGGTACTCGAATATCGTGGTTGTTCTCTGTAGCCGGTCTGGTGTTATGCGCAATGTATTATGCCATGGCAGAAACCGCTTTCGCCTCTGTCTCAAGAACAAGGATTAAAACCCTTGCGGAAAAAGGAAACGAGAATGCAAAAAAGGCAAACTACATACTGGAAAACTTTGATCAGGCAATCACGACTTTGCTGATTTGTACTAATATTGTTCACATCGCTGCAGCTTCCATTGTGACCGTAAATGTCACAAAGATCTGGGGTGTTTCTGCAGTATCTATCTCTACGATTATTACAACACTTGTGGTGTTTTTCTTTGGGGAAATGCTTCCGAAGAGCATTGCCAGAAAATATAGTGAAAGAATCAGTTTATCGACAGCAGGTGCTCTGCGGTTTTTTATGATCGTTTTAAAACCGGCAGCTGCTTTTTTGACATGGATCGGCAATCTTGTTTCCAATCTGACCAAAGGCGATTCGGATGTATCCGTAACCGAAGAAGAACTTTATGACATTATTGAGAACATGACAGAGGAAGGCACCCTGGATGAAGAACAGGGAGATCTGATTTCTTCTGCTCTGCAGTTTCAGGAAGTAACTGTTGAAAGCATCCTCACCAGCCGTGTGGATCTGGTGGCTATCGATGTGAATATGGAACAGCAGGAAATCCTGGAAATCATCAAAAACCAGAATCACAGCCGTATTCCCGTATATGAAGGATCCATTGACCATATTATCGGTATTCTGCAGATCCGCAAATATATCAAATCGTATCTGCGCAATGAGAATATCGCCTTAAGAGATCTGCTTGATGAGCCGTTCTTCATTCACCAGTCATCCAAAATAGATGATCTTCTGTCGTTGATGTCCAAAAACAAGATGAATGTCGCAATTGTCATGGATAACTATGGCGGCACACTGGGTATTGTGACCGTTGAAGATATCCTTGAGGAACTTGTCGGAGAGATCTGGGATGAGGATGATGATGCGGAAGAGAATATCATTCGCATGACAGAAGATACATACAGTGTCAATGCCAATGATCTGGTAACGGATGTCCTGGATGAACTGGATATTCATTATGATGAGGAGGAAGAGGATAAAATCACCAACAAGCTCATGAGTGAGCTGACATATGAACATTTCGCCTCCATTCCGAAAGAAGGGGATCATTTCCGTTATCTGAATACGGAAATCACAGTGCATCTGATGAAACAGAACCGCATTATCCGTCTGAAGGTGAAAATACTGGAAGATGAAAAGGAAGGAGAAGAAGAATGACCGTATATATTATTGTGGCTGCGATTGTGGCATGCGTGATCTTTTCTGCATTCTTCTCTGCTTCGGAAATGTCTTTTTCTTCCGCCAATAAAATCCGCCTGGAAAATGCTGTGGAAGAAGGGGATAAAGATGCTGAAAAAGCATTAAAGATCACTGATAACTATGATGATGCTTTATCAACCATTCTTGTCGGCAATAACCTTGTGAATATTGCTGCTTCGTCTCTAGGATCTATTCTTGTCATTATGCTTCTCGGGGAAAAGTATGCATGGGTTTCTACCTTTGTATTAACGATTGCCGTTATTATCTTCGGTGAAACGATACCGAAGATCACCGCAAAGAAGAATGCAACACGTTTTTCGATTGCATTTGCTCCTTTTACAAGATTCTTAATGATTCTGTTTAAACCCGTAACATGGATTGTGGTAAAACTGGTGGATCTGATCACCAGCGGCATGAAGGGTGAAGAGATTGTCGATGAGGATGCAGCAGTAGAAGAGCTGCATTCCATTATCGATACTGCCGAAGATGAAAATGTCATTGATGAAGATTCTTCGGAACTGGTCAATGCGGCTATTGATTTTGCGGATAAATCCGTTTCGGAAGTCATGACGGCGAGAGTGGATATTGTGGCGATTGATATTGATGATGATCGTGAAGAGATTCTGGAGACAATCGGTGATTCCTCCTTTTCAAGAATTCCTGTCTATGAAGACAGCATCGATAACGTCATAGGAATATTGTCGCTGAATCATTTCCTGAAGGCGGCAATCGATGACAGGAATGTCGATATCCGTTCGTTGTTGATGCAGCCGTATTTTGTCTACAAGACGATGAAACTGCCGGATGTATTGGAAACACTTCGTGATTCCCAACAGCACCTTGCCATCGTTACCGATGAATATGGCGGAACATC
>JAFYCG010000263.1 GCA_017539825.1 Solobacterium sp.
CCAGGTGCAGAGGCAAACCATTCATGATCGCAAAGCCTGTACCGACTAAAGCCAGTACTCGGAAAAACATGGTAAAGAATGAAGCAGGCGGAAAAAGAAAGGAAAGCCAGAAGAAGATTGCACTGGTAATCAGATTCAATATTGCTCCGCCGAAATTATAGAGCAATACCGGTATTGTTCCGTCTTTTAAGTCCGGTGGGGACATCAGACATTGTCCGCCTGTACCGGCTAGGGTCAGATGTTTGCGCTGTATTTTCCCATCTTTCTTTAACCACATCCAGCTGAAGATACGGAAAGAACTGAATTTATATCCGGTCGCCAGACCAAACAGTAAATGACCGCCTTCATGAATGGTAATCTGCAACAGAATTGCGATATACAGTGAAAGAAAAAGAAATAAGAAAAGCAGGATTAACATTCCCGTAGATATATCTTCAAAGTGCTCTAAATATTGAACGAGCAAGATACCGCTTCCTGCTCCGATCAGCATATAGAACAGAATACCGATCCATTGCTGAAAGCTTTTCTTTTTTCTTTTCATTCTTCCTGTTCTCCTTGTTATTCTGCAGAGTAGCTGAAAAATAACTGATCGTATACTTTTCCGTCAACTTGCAATCCATCAATGTTTATACCTGTTTGTTTCATTCCGGATTTTAACAGTACTTTCTTTGAGGCGTCATTTTCCTTTGCACACCATGCGGTTATGGTTTTTATTCCTTCCTGTTCTGTCAGATACTGTAATACACAAACCAGTGCTTCTGTAGCGAATCCTTTTCCCCAGTATTCTTTTGCGATGCTGAAACCGACTTCGATCTGATTCTTTTCAGCATCATAATCGTATGCTCCTGCTGTTCCGATCAGATTGTTTTGATAAACAATTGCCCAGCCATAAAAATCCGTATTGATATAGCTTTCGATAAATCTTTGTACACTTTCTCTTGCCATTTCCATTGTTGCATACGGATTCCATCCGGAATATGCATACATCTGCGGATCAATTCCGAATTTTATATGCATCGTTTCTGCATCTTCCGGGTGATATCTGCGTAATAATAAGCGTTCTGTATGTAGTTCTTTTGTTCCTTTCAACATGATACCTCTGCATTTCTGTAAGATTATATTCATTGTAATATAAAATACGGTTAATGAAGAAGGCAATTATAAAACGGGTTTATCATCAGTTTTTGCAGATGCATACACAGAAGGAACGGAAAGGGATTATGTTATACTTTTTTATAGCGGAGGCGTATCATGACAAAAGAAGAAATACTGGAAAAGATTGAAAAAGGCCGCAGATTTATGCATATGGCTGATGAGGATGATCCGGATTATAAGACAGATCAATACAGCGGTGTTAAACAACCGCCTTTATTTAAAGATCCGGTCAGTGACCGGATCATTGCATTACCTACGGATTTTGCATCATTGAATTTGACGGGAAATCTGTTGGAGGTAATCAATGCACGTTCTTCACACCGTGTTTATACACAGGAAAACATAACGATGTTGGAATTATCATTCCTGTTATGGTGTACACAAGGTGTGAAAGGGATAAGAGGAAAGAGATATGCAACATTACGTACAGTTCCATGCGGCGGAGCCAGACATGAATTTGAGACATATCTTTGTATTCAGTATGTGGAAGGATTAAAACCAGGGTATTATCATTATCTGCCCCAGACACACCAGCTGGAATGCTTAAAAGAAACAGAAGATGTAAAAGAATTTATCAGTGTTACAGAACAGAGGCAGGACTGGGCATGTAAAGCGAGTGTTGTCTTCTATTACAGTATGGTAGCTTACAGGGCAGAATGGAGATACGGGATCTTTACCCATCGTGTAGCGTTAATTGATGCCGGATATGTTTCGGAAAACCTGTATCTTGCTTCTACGGCGTTAGGTTTAGGAAGTTGTGCAATCGGTGCTATTTCTGAAAAAGAGGCAAATGAAGCTTTTGGCCTTGATGGCAATGAAGAATTTATCTTCTTATCTCATCCGGTAGGAACAATCCAAGAGAGCGACAAACAGAAAGAACTGGATTTCTATGCCTTTGTACATGATTATGATGACTGAAAAGCCATGCGGTTATCCGCATGGCTTGTTTATTGTCTTGGATCCGGATTCTGCCAGGGAACTTCAGTATATGTTCCTACACCCATACCGCCTGTCACATTGATGACAGCACCGGTAATATAACGTGCCATATCGCTTGCAAGGAATAAAGCAGGATATGCCATTTCTTCCGGTTTTGCAAATCGTCCGTTAGGAATCATAGATTGTGTCAGTTCTCTTTGTTCCGGAGAAATTGTTGCATAAATGTCAGTATCTGTAGCACCCGGGCAGATGACATTGACCGTAATATCATGCTTTGCATAGTCTAATGCAGCTGTCTGTGTCAAACTGATGACAGCTCTTTTTGCACCGGAGTACGGAGAGTAATTCGCAGTAGGATAAATACCCTCAGCTGAAGAAATGTTGATGATGGAACAGTCTTTGGACAGTGTGTTCATCATCGTTAGAGCTGCATATTTCATACCCAGGAATGTGCCGATATAGTCGATATCGGTAATACGACGGAATTCATCTGCATCGTATTCATGGATTGGATGGAGAAGTGTTCCTGCTCCTGCATTATTTACCACAACATTCAGCTTTCCGTATGTATCTGCCGCAAACTGCATAACTTTTTTGACATCTTCTTCTTTGGAAACGTCAGCTTTGCAGAAGACTGCTTCACCGCCTTTAGCGCAAATATCTTTTGCGATTTTTTCGCCGACTTCCTGTCTTCTTGCGGTAAGAACAACTTTCATTCCATTGTCTGCAAATACTTCGGCAATTGCCTTGCCGATACCGGCTGTTGCACCTGTGACAACAGCGACTTTACCTTTTACACTTTCAAAATTGTTCATTTTCATTCTCGCTTTCCGCAGAATATACTAGCATTGTTATTTCATTAACAATTTACACAAAAAGTTAATTATGTATAATAAAGATACAGAAAGATAAAAGTGGGTCAAAATGTTGAAAGAAAAGACAAAGCTATTATTTGCGGATGCATTGAAGGAAATGCTGGAGAAAAATGATTTTCAAAGTATCAGAATAACGGATCTCTGCAACTTGGTAGGATGCCAGAGAAAAACATTTTATTATCATTTTGAGGACAAGTACCAGCTTTCCGCATGGATGTATATACATATGATGCAGGAGGTATGGAATCCTGAAAAAGGGCCGTATAACTTCAGGGACAATTATATAAAGGGAATGGAGAGAATCCGAAAAGATATCGTTTTCTATAGGAAGGTTCTGCCCGATGAAGCGTTAAGCGGTGTCTACAAGCATATTGTCAGATATGGTGATCAGCTGTTTGCGGAAATGATACAGGAAAAAGGCGGTGTTGTAGATGATACCTTGAAGTTTGTCATCCACTATACATCTCTGGCACAAATCTGTGTGATCAGGGAATGGATTTTTTCCAACGGAGAAGTATCTTCAGCAAAGCTGGTGGACCAAATTCTGGATTGTTTCCCGAGCTTATTGAAAAAGTATCTGATGAATGAAGAACTATTGATGCAATAGTTCTTTTCTGTTTTGATCATTCATGAAGAAAGAAATCATAGCATTAGCCCATGCAAAGGCATCTTTTGCATGAGAAATTGTAAAATCATGAAGCATTTGCGGATCATTGTTATAGGCTTCTTCAAGGACAAGAACATCCCGCTCCCATTTTTCTTCCAAAGACTTTATTATCTGATGGATAATACCATTTAATACGGGATAATTTATATCACATAAGGTTTGAACAAGCTTGAATGCATGCCATGCGTATTTCGGATGAAATCTATTCAGTTCCGGGTTGAATTGAAAATGGTTTTCTGTGTAACAGTTCCACTCATAGCCTTCAGGAATCTGGCTGAGAGATAAAGGATACCATGGTACAAAGGGGGAAAGGCATGGTTTGGGAAATGCCCTGTACATCTTCAACAGATGTACATCATCATGAAAGGAAAAGATCGTGCTTTCAACTGTATCGTGATTGCAGATGGAAAAAGGCCGGGAAAAATGATGCGGGGATACTGTATTTTCATGTGTGGAATCACTGATGCTTCCTTCGCCATGGCTGCGAAGAAGTTCTTTGACATCTTCTATGCTGTATTTACGATCCGGACGGAATGTATCCATTCTCATATCTTTTTCTTTTAAA
>JAFYCG010000029.1 GCA_017539825.1 Solobacterium sp.
CAAAGGATCTCAGGATCAGGGAATGGGACTGTCCTGCATGCGGGGCACATCATGAAAGGGATCACAACGCAGCCATAAACCTGAAAAAAGAAGCACTGAGAACAGCGCTTCTGTAGATAACTGTAAAGAATCAAGGTACCCTTGGGCAAAGGGAATCCCATAAGCTCGGGTAATCTGGACACACTGGTGTTCTTGACCGAGAAGCCCCCACCTCTTAGCTTCAGCGAAGGTGGTGGGAGTATGTCACCCCCTCATATCTCTGGCGGATATCGTGCCGGTATCAACTATGACAAGGTTAATGATGTTGTGATACAGAACCTTACCCTTGTATTGCAGAGAAAAGATCCTGTGCATATTGTGGATAAAAAACCGGGATATTAAAATCTGTGTCAAAACGACACAGATCTTTTATTCTTCCTCTAATTTTAAATACTTCTTCCAAGCTGTATAGCTTGTCAGATATTTGAATCTCTCCCTGTACTGTTTCTGTACCTGGGGATATTTTTCTTTTAGGAGTTTTAATATCTGCAGATAATAGCCGATGCTTCTTTTTAACAAAGCATAGCTCTTTTCCCCTTTGATGCCTTTATGAGTATCCGGATCAAAGAGAACGATTTCCTTCTTTCTGAATAACGCATAAGGCCATATGCCCATCGGGAACGGATAAACCTTCTTATGATCTGCAGGGAACAGCCATCCATTGGCTGTGAGTGCATAGAACCATTTGTTTTTCTTTTTCATGTTGTCGTAGATTTCGGCAACATTATCCGGTTCAACATACTCTTCAATTTCTTTTAACACTTCCGGATCATCAATTAATTCACTGACCGGTTTCATGGAGTAGCCATGTTCCATGATCTCTTTATTCTTTTCTTCCGGATTCAATGTACAAAGATATTCCGGTCCTTTTAAGAAATCTTCTACAGCCATGAGTACAAGGTATGCATCATCATAACGATAACGCAATGTATTTGCCAGTATCCTCTTCCAGCAATACTTCTTCATGGCATTCAGGTTTCCGTCTTCCCTGTACAATGCATTCACCAGCATGGCATTTCTGACATCGTAATAAGATAATGTGGAAGATCTCTTGTTTTCAAAACCCGGTGACCATACACAGACACCATTCAACAATAAGAATCCGTTCTGGTTTCTCAAACCATATTCTGTATCATCATTATGCAGGAATAAAGGCAATGGAAGATTATCCATTCTGGCAACTGTTAACGGGTAACATGCATACCACCATGCGGCATAATTCGGTTCATCAATGGTTTCATTTAATAATACATTTTCTCTTGTACGAAGGTCCAATCCCGGATGTCTTGTCCATGGGTCTGTCCCTTCCCAATGGCTGCCTGCCTCATGAGAAGAATACGGAATATCCTGTCGCAACATTGCCCCGGAAATACATGCCTTGGCATATTCGTCTTTGATGTAGGACAATAAACCGAATGTTCTGACCAGGCTGTCTGGTTCAAGCACTGCATCATCATCCATGAAGATCATGTGTGTTAAGCCGAGTTTTTCCTTTGCTTTGTTGATTTCAATCAGTCCTCTGGTAAAACCGCCGGATCCTCCGGCATTCATATTCGGAAACAGATGAATCTGTTCTGTTTCTATCTCAGATGGATTTAATGTTCTGCCATTGTCCACTAAGAAAATATCCATCTTTCCGTATAAAGGACTGTCTTCATTTTCCAGATGTGTTTTCTTTAAGATATCCAGGTTGTGTTTAACATAGGCTTCTCTTTTAAATGTACAGATATCGCAGGCAAGATGCACATCTCTTTTGGGTTTCTCCATTGTTTCGTAATAACCGTATTCCATAGTAAAACCCACTTTTTCTTCAATGGAAAACCAGACACACTCCCCTTCACTGTCCGGAATACGAATATGGATTTCTTCCATGACAGGAAGCGAAAATGACTGCTTGTCCAATACGCCCCGGTCATCTTCAATGGTCAAGTCAAAATCACCTCTGGCTCTCATGCAGAGATAAAAAGTAGAAATGGAAGTATATGTTTTCCATTTATGCATGGAAAACATATTGAAATATGTATCAAACAGAATCTGATCATCTTCTCTTCGATAATATAAAGATTCTTCCATGCATGTATCTTCTGATGGAACCAGTATATTCTGCAGGATCATTTTCTTCCCTCCTTCTGTTTCTGTATGTCATTGCCGATAATGCCCTTCACGGATTGTATGAATGCATCTTTCGGTGAGATGGATTTTTCATATTGTGATTTCTTTACGATCGTATAATAAGCTGCATAGAATAGCGCTACAGGTGTACCTAGCATATAACGGTTCACGGTTCCCCTTTGATAAAAGAATTTTTCATCATAGCCTTCAAACCATGTTCCTTCCGCTTCACCGGATTGCAGATAGTTGTTGCCGACATTGCCGATATCTTCAGGAATATAATACGCTTTTAATTTCCGATGAATACAATCTCTTAAAAACTTCACTTCTTCGCTTGCACCGTTACCGGAACCTGCACCTAAAAGAGGATCAAAGTACAAACCTTTGGCTCGTATGGAATCCGGTCTGAAAGTAATCTGCCAGGAAGAGATGCGCAGTGCTGTCCATTGGTTTAATCTTTGTTCTTCCTGTTTCAAACGGCTTGGCTGATTATGCATTCTGAATGCGATGATATCCGCATCCGGATATTTTTCATAACCTGCAACAATCTTTTCTGCATAATCATCATCCAGTACTTCATCATCATCGCATATCAGGCAAATGCTGCCAATCGCATTCTGAATGGCCATGTTGCGGCTGTTGGAAAGACCTCTTTGTGTTGTACGTATTTCCCGGACTGTATATCCGTTACATTCATATTCGTTTTTCTGATTCTCATCGCATTGGTTGATCAGCAATACATCACTGTGAATATTCATTCTTTCTACGACAGAAAGATCATTCTGATGCATGCATGATACCAGCAATTCTACTTTTTCTTTCATTTGATTTTCCTGTATTTCTGAATTCCCTTGATCGCATAGCTTGCCATCGAAGCAATCGCTGTAAATGCCGGCACATTAGCGTATTTGTAAGTCCGCCAGTTCATGAATGCTGCTTTCAGCTTATTGTGGGATTTGGAGTTTTCCGTCAGTCTGTATGTCAGTAAGGGTTCATCCACCGCATAAGCATAATCAATATCCCTTAATACATTCAGCCATACCGCATAGTCTTCATGAATAGTACGGACATCCGGAAACGGATGTTTCAAAATCATTTCCTTTCGGATCATAACCGATGAACAGGAAATGACATTCTGTTTCAGCAATGTGTGAAAGTCCACTTTTTCAGGTACATGCATGACATAATCAAAGACATGCCCGTCATCATCCATGAATCTTGATCCCGTATACAACAATACAGGATCTTTCAGGGAATGCATCAGCTGAACCTGTTTTTCCAGTTTTGTCTTTTCCCACATGTCATCGGCATCTAAAAAGGCAATCCAGGAAGAGGATGATTCAGAGATACCCCTCATTCTGGAATATGCCGTTCCGCTGTTTTTTTCATTATGAAAAACATGTATTTTATCATTGGAAATTCCATCGAGAATTCTGCCTGTATCATCATTGGAGCTGTCATCGACAATGATCAGTTCCCATTTGTCATATGTCTGTGCAAGAACACTGTCTATGGCTCTTTTCAGATAACGGTCTGCATTATAAACAGGCATCACGACAGAGATGATCTCTTTCTCATCCATGATCCTGTTCTCCTGCATCCACTTCTCCTTCACCGATGCCTTCCGTGCTCTCCGGCATGAAGATAACTTTGATTGTTGATAATATAATTGTAAAATCCGTTGCAATACTTTGTTTCGCTATATACATTAGATCCATCTGTAATTTATCATACGGGCTTGTGTTGTATTTTCCATGCACCTGTGCATAGCCTGTCAATCCTGCTTTCACCTGTAAGCGAAGGGTAAACTCAGGCATTCCTTTTTCATAGCGCAATGTAATTTCCGGTCTTTCAGGTCTCGGACCGACAACACTCATATCACCTTTTAAGATGTTGATCATCTGCGGCAGTTCATCGATTCTTGTCGCACGGATAAATTTACCGATCGGTGTAATACGGTCGTCATCCTGGCTGGCAAGACGGGCTACACCGTCTTTTTCCGCATTGACTTTCATGGAACGGAATTTATAGATCCTGAACTGTTTGCCGTCTTTGGTTAAACGTACCTGACTGTATAATACCGGTCCTTTATCATAGGAGTGGATCAGATAACCGACAACAATCAGAATCGGGCTGGTCAGAATCAGTATGACTAAGGAGAAAACAATATCAAACAAACGCTTCACCAGCAAGTATAAAGCGGAAGGTTCTGCTCTTTGACACAACATAACCGGCAAGCTTGCCATCTGTAACTGTTTGGAACTGTTGACCACATAATCCCCGATATTCGGACGGATATATACCATGATTCCTTTTTCAATGCAGTATTTCAGAACATCGTTTCTTTGTGAGGAATGAATGCCGCAAAGCATGACAGCTTCAGGTCTCTTGTGCCTTAAATATTCAAAAATCATCTGATTGCCGACAGAAACATCAATGACACCGACAACCTTAAAACGCCAGTGTACCTGTTTTGTGATTGCTTCACCCTTATGGAAAGCTGTCAGATTATCATAGATAATAACCGTCCTTGCCGGCGGATATACTTTATTCGTCAAAAGATTGGCAGGTTTTGACCAGATGAGACTGGTTACACTCCATAGAGCAATTCCTAACAGCATCGGTAAAATCGGCGGTATTCCGTAGATCAGCAACATCAATACGATCAGCATCGTTAATCCTGTCATCACGGAACCGATCACATGGGAATAAACCAGTTCACTGGTTCTGCTTGTTTTCAGATCAAAACCGCCATACAGCTTGGCAAAAGAAACATATAATACCAGAAAAATAGCAATGACAGCGTAGTTACCCAATGTAACAAAAGGTGTTCTGATTCTGCCGAAATAGTATTTATACCATAACCAGCGGAACCACAATGTATTGGCACATACAATAATCATATTAATCAAAAGAAGAAATAAATCCCTCTTTTGTCTTTCATTCAACATCTATACCACTCCTCAGCACAACAAAAACAACATTGTCTTTGCACACACTACGATTTTAACATAGTTCGTCAAATTAAAACACCGTTTCAAGGAATCTTAAGAGAATTATATTTCCTTAATATAATTCAGAAACAGATTTACCGCCGGGGTATATACGCCGTATTTCTTCCAGATAATACTTCCGGATTGTGTAAACTGTCTTTCCAAAGGACGGAAAGTCAGATTACGGTCACCAGTTGTATTGATTAATCCGTCAAAACCGATCGCATAACCAACGCCGTCTTCCACAAATAAAGAGGCATTATAGATTAAATTATATATGCCAACAATTTTGATATCCGCTAATACCGGATTCGATGTAATCCTGTCAACGGCAGAGCGGGGAACAATGAGCGGAAGCTCTTTGAGGTCCGATAATGAAACAGTCTCTTTCTGACTGAGCGGATCATCTTTTCTCATCAACAAACTTAAACGGTCTTCTTCAGGCAGCTGTATTCCCTGATATACAGCATGATCATACTCCGTAAAAATCAAAGCAATATCGATAATTCCTTCATCGATTTGTTCCATAAGGTCTTTTGTGTCACCACTGTTAATCGTAAAGGTGATATCCGGATACATTGCATGTATTTTCCCGGCTATTTCGGAAATATGATGAAATGCCCGTGATTCCCCTGCACCGATATGAATTTCACCGGACAAATGATTGTGTACAGCACTGATCTCTCCCTCCGTCATCTGCATCAGATGCACAATCTCTTCCGCTCTTTTTCTTAGGATCTTTCCTTCTTCCGTCAGTTTGATCTTTCTGCTTCCCCTTTCAAACAAGGTCACACCCAGTTCTTCTTCCAGGTCTTTGATCTGTCTCGATAATGCAGGCTGCGAGATATGTAACGCTTCAGCTGCAGAAGAAATATTTCCTTCCCTGATGACTGCCAGATAATACTCCATAATACGAATATCCATAGATTTCTCTCCTATGCAATTTATGCATAGTTTAGCATAAGATATAAGTATTTGTATATTGTTTGAAAATGATATTTAATATTTATGCGAACAGAACAGGAGGTTTACCTATGAAAGTATATGAGAACAGAGTTTTCGATGAAGAACGTGCATTGTACGGAAGCAATGATATTGAAGTGATTCACTGCCGTTTCGACGGACCTGCCGATGGCGAAAGTGCCCTCAAGGAAAGCAGAAATATTACCGTTAAAGACACATTCTTTAATCTTCGTTATCCATTCTGGCATGACAACAATTTAACGATCCAAAACAGTGAATTAACAGATCTCTGCCGTGCAGCTCTCTGGTATTCCTCTGATATCAGAATTACACATTCCAAATTACATGGTATTAAAGCACTTCGTGAATGTGCTTCTGTCACGATTGAAAACAGTGACATCCTCTCTACAGAATTCGGATGGTCTGTCAGAGGAATCAATATGAAAGATACTCATGCGGAAGGTGAATATTTCATGATGCGATCCGATCATCTTCACTTTGAGAATGTTTCCCTCAAAGGAAAATATTCCTTCCAGTACATTACCGATTCCACCTTTGAAAACTGTAACTTCGATACAAAGGATGCCTTCTGGCATGCGGAAAACATCGTTGTCAGAAACAGTGTCATCAAAGGAGAATATTTAGCATGGTATGCAAAGAACATCACCTTTGAAAACTGCACACTGATCGGTACACAGCCGCTTTGTTACTGCGAAGGTTTGAAACTGATCAACTGTAAAATGATTGATACAGATCTGGCATTTGAAAAATCAGATGTCGAGGCAACCATCACAAATACAGTAGACAGTATCAAAAATCCAAAGAGCGGTGTCATTACGGTTGCCGGTGTCAAAGAGATCATTATGGATGATGCAAATGCGGAAGGCAGAATCGTTGTGTTGAATAAACACAACTTTTTATGATTCATATTGACACAAGATATCTTTACTTTCTATACTGAAAACAATGAGGAGATTGAGATGGAACAATTTGAATTTATCAAAAAGAATTTTGGTTTTGGCATGATGCGTCTGCCCATGATTGACAAAGAGGTTGACCTCGAACAGACAAAGGAAATGGTCGACTACTTCATCGATCATGGATTCAACTACTTCGATACTGCTCATGGCTATATCGGCGGAAAAAGTGAAACTGCAATCAAAGAATGCCTGACAAGCCGATATCCCAGAGATAAGTATCTTTTAACAGACAAACTGACCGGAAGCTATTTCAACAAAGAAGAAGATATCCGTCCGTTTTTTCAATCCCAGCTGGATGCATGCGGTGTAGAGTATTTTGACTTTTATTTAATGCATGCCCAAAACAGCACTGTTTATGAAAAGTTCAAGAAATGCAATGCTTACGAAACCGCTTTTGCCTTAAAAAAGGAAGGCAAAGTAAAACATGTCGGTATTTCCTTCCACGACAAAGCCGTTGTCCTGGATCAGATTCTTACAGAGTATCCGAAAATTGAAATTGTGCAGATTCAGTTCAATTATCTGGATTACGAAAGTGCTTCTGTTGAATCACGACGTGTATATGAAGTATGCGAAAAACATGATAAGCCTGTCCTGGTTATGGAACCGGTCAAGGGAGGAAGCCTGATCAAGCTTCCTGAAGAAGCACAGAAAGCTCTTGATGAATTGCATGGCGGATCAAATGCTTCTTATGCGATCCGTTTTGCGGCAGGTTTCAAAAACATTCGTGTCGTACTTTCCGGCATGAGCAACATGGA
>JAFYCG010000264.1 GCA_017539825.1 Solobacterium sp.
GAAGGCCATACGGATGCCGGAACCCTGCAGCAAAACGGTGCAATCGTCAAATCCATCGTTACGAGCACCATGAGTACGGTTATGGCAGAGGCATATGGTGTGAAGATGTTCGAAACCCTGACAGGTTTTAAGAACATCAGCGGCAAAATCCCGTATCTCTATGAACACGGTTATCAGTACCTGTTCGGATATGAGGAATCCGTCGGCTATGCAGCATGTGAAGAAATCCGCGACAAAGACGGTATTTCGGCAGGCATGCTGGTGGCTGAAGCTGCTGCATACTATCGCAAACAGGGGAAGACATTGTGGAATGTTCTGCAGGAACTGTACGCAAAATACGGCTATTATGCAGAAGATGAACCGAATATTATTCTTGACGGTATTGAAGGTGCCAACCGCATTTCACGCATGATGGCTTATGTCAGGGAGAATCCGCCTATGACTGTCAATGGATTGAAAGTAGAAAAGCTGATTGATTATCAGAACGGATATGAAGATATTCCTGCTTCCAATGTATTGCGCTTCTATCTCGAGGAAGGCAGCTGGTTTGCGATCCGTCCGAGCGGCACGGAACCGAAGATCAAGTTCTATTTCTATGCGATTGGAAAAGACAGGGAAGATGCCCTGGACAAAAATAAAAAGATCAAGGATGAAATATTCGCATACGTAAATGCGGTAGAGTAAGGAGACATAATGACAGAATTCTATGATCAGGTAAAAGAAAGATTAATCCGGTATGCAAAGGTTGACACACAGTCATCCAATGCCTCTGATACAGTTCCCACAACGATGAAGCAGTTTGATCTTGCCAGAATGCTGAGGGATGAGCTGATTGAAACAGGCGCACAGAATGTATGGCTGGATGAAGACAAGTGTGTGGTTTACGGCATTCTTCCTTCCAATCTGGAAGAAGGAAAAGGAACATCTATAGGCTATGTTGCACATATGGATACCGCACCGGATGCTTCCGGAACAAACGTGAAGCCATGGGTATATGAAAACTACCAGGGTGGCGATATTGTCCTGAATGAAGAATTAAAGATTGTGATGAAGGTGGAAGATTTCCCTAATCTCAACAACTATCTCGGACAGGATCTGATCCTGACAGACGGCACAACACTTCTGGGAGGGGATGACAAGGCATCGATCGCTTCCATCATGACCATGGTCCAGTATTATCAAGAACATCCGGAAGTCAAACACGGATTGATCGCAATTGCCTTTACACCGGATGAGGAAGTCGGAGGTCTGGCAAGAGATCTCGATCTTGCCCGTTTCGGATCACCGATTGCCTATACGCTGGATGGAGATTATCTGGGATATTACGAGGATGAAACATTCAATGCCAGTGCCGCAAGGATTACAATCAAAGGCAGAAGCGTGCATACAGGCACTGCCAAAGGCATCATGATCAATGCGGTTGATATTGCAGCTGAATTTATGAATCTTCTTCCGAAATTTGAAAAACCGCAATATACGGAAGGCAGGGAAGGCTTCTTCCATGTCATCTCCTGTAATGCAACGTGTGAAAATGCAGTCATTGATCTGATTATCAGGGATCATGATGCAATTCAGTTTGATCATCGTGAAGCGTATATCCGCAAGTGTACCGAATCTTTGCAGAATATATATGGCAAAGAGATGGTCAGTTGTGAAATCAAGGAAACATACAGAAACCTCAAAGAAGTCATCGATAAGGTTCCGTTTATGATTGATTATCTGAAGGAGGCAATTTCCGCTTGCGGCATCGAACCGAAGAGCCTTGCTTTCAGAGGCGGAACAGACGGATCGGCATTGTCCCATCGCGGATTGCCGTCTCCGAATCTGAGTGCCGGCTATGAAAATGCCCATGGCAGATTTGAATATGTACCGATTCAGTCCATGGAAAAGAATGTTGAAATATTAATAAAGCTGAACGAGTTGTATGCATTACGGAACGATTAAAAAATTTGATATAGCCGATGGGGAAGGCGTAAGAGTTACGCTGTTTGTATCCGGATGCACCAATATGTGTGAAGGCTGCTTTCAGAAGGAAACATGGGACTTCCATTACGGAAATCCGTACACGGAAGAAACGGAAAAAGAAATCCTGGAGGCTTTGAACAGTGATTTTATTCAGGGACTGACACTCCTTGGAGGGGAACCGTTTGAAATTGATAACCAGAAGGTTCTGGTAAAGCTCTTGAAAAAGGTCAGGGAAGTATACCCTGACAAGGATATCTGGTCATATACAGGATTTGTATATGACAAGGATCTTCTGGATGGACAAAGAAGACATTGTGAAGTAACCGATGAAATGCTCGGATATCTGGATGTGCTGGTAGACGGGCCGTTCATGATTGACAAAAAAAATATCATGCTGAAATTCAGGGGCTCTGAAAATCAGAGGGTGATTGATATGAAAAAAACACTGGCAACAGGGAAAGTTGTCCTGTATATGGATTAAGGAAATGAGGAATGGAAAATGACACAGACAGTATTGGAAACAAAGAACCTGAAGAAAATCTATAACTATCAGACAGAGAATGAGTTTGAAGCTTTGCACGACATCAACTTCCAGGTACAGGAAGGTGAGTTTATCGCTGTAATGGGTCCCAGCGGCTCAGGTAAATCCACATTCATCAACAATATCTCAACAATCGATATTTATACGGGAGGTCATGTTTATATTAACGCAAAGGAAGTCAGAACAATGAGTTCCAATGAAATCGGCCGTTTCCGCTACCAGAATCTTGGCTTTATTTTCCAGGATTTCAACCTCCTGGATACACATACCATGTATGAAAACATTGCCATGCCGCTGTCGTTGGCACATGTGAAAAAGGAAGAAATCGAAAAGAGAGTCAATGAGCTGGCAAAACAGATGGATATTGACTGGCTGTTAAAGAAATATCCGTATGAGTGTTCCGGCGGACAAAGACAGAGAGCTGCCATCTGCCGCGCTCTTGTCAACAAGCCGAAAATTATCGTTGCCGATGAACCGACAGGTAACCTGGACTCCAAGAACTCATCCGAACTGATGAAGATTCTGGAAGATCTGAACCACAATAACGGCGTAACGATTGTCATGGTTACACATGATCCGTTAATTGCCTCCTATTCCTCAAGATTGATTTTCATCCGTGACGGAAACATTGAAAGTGAAATCGTCAAGGGCGAGATGACACAGGATGAATATTTCCAAAAAATCGTGGAGATTAACAGTGCAGAAAGCAGAGAGCTGATTACCCAATGATCTTTCGTGATGCAGTTCGTTCTCTGAAAAAGGATTTTTCAAGAACCTTTTTCTATTGGCTGACATTTTTTGTAACTTCGATGTTCATGTTTCTGTTTTTCAATATCTCCATGAGTGATGAAATCGGCGTTACATTTATCAATTCAAAAAATGATGTTTCTACCAATGTGACAATATTTGTCATTATTCTCAGCAGCATCGACATCATGTTTGCGAACAACTTCTTTATCAAAAAGAAAGCCAAACACCTGGCTGTCATGCTCGTCAGCGGAGCAACATATATGCAGCTTGCCGCATACCTGTTAATCCAGACTTTTATCTTATTGCTGATTGCGATCCCTCTGGGTATCATATGTGCATTATTGCTGATTCCGTTAATTAATTCTTATCTGGCTTCCGGTCTGTCAAGTGCCTTTCAGGTGACCGTGCATTTTGAAGCGGTGGTTTCCACGGCAATTGTCCTTGTTTATGTCATATTCTGGGCAACGCTGCTGAATCTGAGTTTTGCATATCGCAACTCGGCAAGCCTGATGATGAATGAAAGCAGTATTTCCCTGAAAGCAGGGGAGCCGTTTTTCAGGGTTGCAGGCTTATCACCAAAAGTCAAAAAGATTCTGCACGGGGTATTGTTCCTGGTACCGTTTATCTGTTTCTACTGGAATTACAATACGATACTTTTAATGAGTATAATCAGCCTTGCAGGAATGTTCATGTGCATTCGTACGTGGTTTCTGCCTCTTGTCAACAAGCTGATTTACGAAAAGAAAATGGACAATCCGATTGACCTGATCGTCTATGGATTCTTCAGAAATGATCTGAATCTGATGAAGTCGAATTATATTCTTCTTCTGGTTGGCGCAATTCTGCTTGTTTCCTTCCTTGTTGATATCAACGGAGCACCTCTGGAAACAATGCTTGTGCTGTTATCGTACATAGTCATGAATATTTTACAATCCATGGCAATCATGTTCCGGTATGCAACCGAGATCAGCGGCAGAACCAAGTTCTTCAAATCCATACAGAATATCGGTTACATGGAAGAGGATGTGAAAAAAATCATTCTGAAAGAATGTCTGCTCTTTTATGGCTTTGTCTTTGTGCTGGGATCATTGTATCTGCTGAACACATTTGTGTCATTGCTGATCGCAAAAGAAATTCAGTTCTCCTTTGCGCTCACGCTGTATATGTTGTTTGTCGTTCCTCTTGCACTCAGCTGCTTGATCAACTACATGTATTATCGCAAAAGCATTCTTGCATAGTAATCAAAGAAAGGACGCATGTCTTTTCTTTTTTTTTGAAAAAAAAGAGAATGATTTTTCATTCTCCGAGTCGCATTCTTCTGACAGTCGGCCATAAGGCTTTATCCAAAGCAGGAATTACTATAGCAGCGAAGATCGTTTCCAGAATGCCGTTTGTGGTAACCACGCCAAGAATCAATGCACCAATTCCTTCGACAGGAATATTCAGTGCTTTGGCATAGGAAGGTCCGAAGAACATCCAGATCATTCCCATGACAAGCAATGTGTGAATCATCGTGTTGACAGCGGCAGATATTGCACATGCAGGAAGATTTCCTGTTTTTTTGCGGATCAGGCGGAACAGCTTGCCGCTGAACCATCCAAGGAAGATTCTTGGGACAAAGACGATAATCAATGACCAGAAATTACCGGAAATGCCGCCGACGGTAATAAAGGGTGAAAAGATAAATGAAGTGATTCCCGGGGAAAATGTTGCCCTGAGCATGCTTGTTAATCCAAAGACGAATCCGAGTAATGCGCCGTATTTTGTGCCCATAAATATACCTGCCAGAATAACCGGTATATGCATTGTGGTAATGTTGATTGCTCCGACAGGAATATAGCCAATCGGTGTGACTGCCATAATAATCTGAATAGCGATAAAGAAAGCTGTTAATGTCAGTTTTCTGTTCTGTTGTATATGGTTCATATGCTCCTCCAAATTGATGCAAGTAATTATAGCACCTTTTTGTTTTATGAAAACCCGTATCGCAAATATATCCTTTTCAGTTTGTATGGAGAACTTCTCTGAATATATGTTAAAGTATTGTGTAACAAATACATGAAGGATATGAAAATATGGAAAAACCAAAACTCAAACAGACGGACACACTGTTTACAAGCAGGTATGTAAATGTTTATGAATGCTCTTATGAAGAGGGGCAGAAATACTATATCGCAAGCAGGAGAAAGAAGGAGGATCTTTCTGCCAAAAGAAACGAAAAAGGACTTCCGGATGCGATATCCTGTTTTGTCATTCTGGAAGGAAAGGAAAACAGGCTTCTTCTGTTTCATGAGTACAGATATCCGACAGGACAGTATATATTAAGTATTCCTTCAGGTCTGATTGACGAAAAAGACAAGGCGACAGACAATCCGATTATTTCTGCGGTATGCAGGGAACTGAAAGAAGAAACAGGAATTGAACTGACAGAGGAAGATGAAGTTAAGCTGATCAATCCGCTTGTTTTCTGCTCTCCCGGATTCACCGATGAGAGCACCGCATTGACAGCGGTCCATGTCAGATCCCGCTGGAACGAGGAGCTGTCTCAGGATGGTGCGGAAGGGACAGAAATCTTTGACGGTTTTGATCTGGTCACAAAAGAGGAAGCAAGGATGATACTGAAAAACGGCTGTGACAGCGAAGGAAATGCATATCCTCTGGTAACATGGGCGGCGATGATGTATTTTCTTCTGGAAGGATAAAGGATCTTGACGTACAGTGGACTTTACCGCTTATAATGGTTGAAAAGGGAAGGTTAGGATATGAATATACTGGTGATTGATGCCCAGGGCGGGGGCATAGGAAGACAATTGATTACAGAGATGAAAAAAAGAGATGCCAATATTATCGTTCAGGCGGTCGGCACCAATTCCATAGCGACAAGTGCAATGTTGAAAGCAGGGGCAGATCAGGCAGCTACCGGAGAAAACTCGGTTGTCGTATGTGCCAGAAAAGCAGATGTTATTATCGGACCGATCGGTATTGTGATTGCCAATGCGATGCTAGGTGAAGTGACACCGAAAATGGCAGAGGCAGTCGGAAACAGCGATGCGGAAAGAATTCTAATCCCGTTTCAAAACTGCGGTTCCAAGATTATCGGGATCACCAACACAAATACAGGCAGACTGATTGAAGAAGCAGTGAATTATCTCTTTGAAGAAGTCATTCAGAAACAGCTGTAAAACAGTTGTTTTTTTATTGGTTTCACTCATATTTTTGAAAATACAAAAAGTATAGAAATATCTATTCACATTACAATGTTTGTTGACAGAACAGAAGAAAAAGTGTACTTTAGTCTTAACTTCCTGAACTTTACCCACTAAAACATTTCAAGGACAGCTTCTTACCCTGATATCGGATGATCAGCTGTCCTTTTCTGTTAGTCTTCTGATTTCAAAAAGCTCATGATCTCTTCATAGCTGCGGCTGCTTTCCTGGAAGGCGGCGATCAGTTCTTTGCTTTGGATCTCCTTCTTCCTTTCCTGCAGTTCTTTCAGCTCATTGACTGCCGCATCATATTTTTCTTTGGCTTTGATCACTTCTTTCCTGGCTCTTTCGATTTTCTCGTCAATTGTGATTGTTCTTCTTGCCATCTTTCTTCTCCAGACTCTCCAGCTGTATGCTTAACTCTTTCGCTCTTGTTTTGATGTACTTTTCATCAAGACCGAATGCTTTCAGTATCGTTTTCTGCGTTGCCGTCACCGCATGGCTTAACCGGTATACCCGGTCGCTGTACCGTATCATCTCGATCTTCTCCAGTTCTTTCAGTGCTGCAGGCACATCAAGATAATTTCTCTTTACATCGTTCTCAAGCATGTACTCTTTCATCTTCCGGTATATCCGGTTCCGGATGATCAATGCCACGAACTCTATGAAGATCTTGGCTTCTGCAGATTCTTCGGAATATACGCGCAATGCTTTATTTCCAAGATATGACTTGTCTCCTCTGAACAGTTTCTCTGAGGCATCTCTGCTCTTGTACAGTAACAGCGCTTCCTTTGCCGTCATCTTCTTCGATGTAATGATAATGAAGTATCCGCACAGCTTTGTTTCTGTACTTGTTACATCAGTTCTTTCTATTGCAAGCTGGAATGTCTGATCTTTTTCTCCTTCATTCCAGTAAACCAGATCAAAATATCTTTTGAAGGAGTCCGGTATCTGTTCTTTGCTTCCTTCCATCTTCTTCAGATACTTTGCCTGTTTATTGATATTCTTCTCCAGCTCGTCTCTTTCAGATGCCGCTTTATGATCGCTGTAATAGATATGGAAGTATCTTTCTTCTTTATCCGATTGAAACAGCCTTTTCTTTACTGTTATGCCGCTGACATGGAATTCATCGATTCTGTTCTTCCGGTTTTTTTCGAATTCGCCTGCTATATCGAGAATTGTCTTTGCCGCAAGTTTCTTCATGCCTTTCATCATGATGATGAAGTCATACCCGTTATTATCCATGTAATGGATATTGCCTTCGCTGAAATATCCCCTGTCCAGAATGAAACCGATCTTCTTATATCCGTATCCTTTCGCTCTTTCCAGCATATACTGTAGCTGTGAGACATCCACGATACTTCCGCAATAGTCTTCATAGAACAGCGGCTCATTGTTTTCACTGTCATAGGCAATACTGTAATTGATCACAGGCTTGTCTATGCCTGTCTTTGAATGACCGGATTCAGCCAGTTCGATATCTCCCGCCTGACAGATCTTGTTTGTGCTGTCATAGGAGATATAGATCTTCTCTCTGTGGTCTCTGTTCTCATTCCATTCATTCAGAAACCGGACACTCTGATCAACCGTAATGGAATTGATGAATTCAGAGACAGCGGTATCACTGTATATATGCATATCCCTTGTAAACAAAGGATGATTGTAAGCATAGTCCGGATAATACTGTCCGGCATTGTTTTCTTCGATCAGAGAATATGTCATCAGATCCAGAAACAGACCGTAATCCGGTCCTATATACTTACTGATCATTCCCGGAATACCATAATCCTTCATAATCTTTTCAATCAGTATATAGGCACCGGCTCTTAAGCAGGAGCTTCTGTCAAAGGTATCAATATCAGGAAATTCCGCATCCGGGAAGAACTTATAGAAGTTGGGATTCGGATACATAATGGAGCGGTCCTTTTCTTTTACAAGCTTTCCGATCGTGGTTCTTTTCGCAATTGTATACTTTTTGTCAGGCTTATAGACACGGTCATATTCATAATTGACATAGACAGCTTCCTTGCGTTTTTTGAAAGTAATCTTGCCTTGTGAAGGCGGGACAGGAACAGAGAAAGAGAAGAACATAACGGCCTCCTATTTAGTTGGTATACCCACTAAATATTATAACATCATCAGCTGCCCAAAACAACAAAAACGGCCGATTTCTCAGCCATTTCAGAACATTCTTATTCAGTTTAGTGGGTAACGATCAGGAAGTTAAGA
>JAFYCG010000265.1 GCA_017539825.1 Solobacterium sp.
CGGTCATAATCACCATCGGTTACGATGATTTCCATGTGATTGCGTTTCATTGAGGCAGCTATCATTTCATCCAGATGTGTCGATACCATATGGTCTTCTTCATACATAGACGCTGTCAATCCAAGCGGATCCATCATATCCAGAATCTCATGCATTGTATCTGTGGAAAGCAGATAAAAGGATTGAATTTCATTGCGCTCTTTATACCAGAGCTGACCTCCGTTGATGCCGATCAGAAGATCAAAGCCGAACGGAAGTTCCCAGTCATCTTTGCGCTTAAACATGTTTTTGTTGATGGATCTGCCTGTAGCCAGACCGAACAGCACGCCTTTTTCATGTAATTCTGTCAAAGCCTGTTTTGTGACAGGCATGATCATCTCGCCTTTGGTAACGAGCGTGCCGTCGATGTCAGCGACAATTACTTTCAGTGTATCAATCATTTTCTTTACTTTATCAGAGAAGAATCATCTTGTACTTTGCACAGGTATCGATCATTTCCTGCGGCCAGATGGAAGCCTGGACTTCACCGACATGTGCCTTATTCAGTAACAGCATGCACAGTCTTGACTGGCCGATACCGCCGCCGATTGTATAAGGAAGCTCTTTGTTCTGTACCATCTGATGATACGGAAGAATAAGTCTTCCTTCACAATGGGAAGCCTTGCACTGGGAAACGATGGAATCTTCATCAACACGGATACCCATGCTGGAGATTTCCAGGGCACATTGTAAAGAAGGAAGCCAGAACAACAGATCACCATTCAAATCCCAGTCATCATAGTCAGGGGCTCTTCCGTCATGCGGTTTTCCGCTTCTTTGCAAGGGTTTTCCGATCTTCTTGATAAAGACACACTTTTTCTCCCTGACAATGGCATTTTCCCTGTCTTTGACAGATAATTCCGGATAGAGATCTTCGAGCTGCTGGCTGGTAATGAAGAATACATCATCAGCAAGATGGCAGACCGCTTTCGGATACTTATACCAGACTTCGTGTTCCATATGCTTGATGACTTTGAAGATTTCCCTTACGGTCTCTTCCAGTGTTTCTTCTGTTCTTTCCTTTTTGGTAATGACTTTTTCCCAGTCCCACTGATCGACATATACGGAATGCAGATTATCCAGGAGCTCATCCCTGCGGATGGCATTCATGTTTGTGTATAATCCCTCATGGGCTTTGAAACCGTATTTTTTCAAAGCGTATCTCTTCCACTTGGCTAAAGACTGAACGACCTCGATCCTTTCTCCCGGCATCTCCTGGATATCAAAGCTGACAGGTCTTTCAATTCCATTGAGGTTGTCGTTAAATCCGGTGCTTCTCGGAACGAATAACGGTGCGCTGATTCGGGAAAGATTTAATTCCTTTCCGATTTCCTTTTGAAACGTATCGCGGATGTACTTGATTGCTTCCTGTGTTTCCCTGACACTCAGGACAGGATCATAGTTAATAGGAATCTGTATATTCATACTCATAACCTCACATTCAATTATTCTACCACAGCAATGTTTATACAAAAAGAAATTATTTTTGTTGAAAAACCAATTAAATTTGATAAAATATAATTGTTTAAATGGAAAAGGAGAAAAGTATGAGCAGATTTGATGTAGCAATAATCGGAACAGGTCCTGCAGGACTGGAAGCAGCAATTACCGCAAAAGTCAGAAACAAGAATATTGTTTTGTACGGTTCAAAACTCTTAAGCAATAAGATGCAGGTTGTTGATCATCCTATTTTAAACTATCTCGGACTTCCTTCCGTAACAGGAAAGCAGATGGCTGAAGCATTCCAGAAACAGCTGGATGAAATGGGAATAGAAGTAACAGAGCAGAAGGTGACTACTGTCTATGCAATGGGGGACTATTATACATTGCAGTTAGGCAATGGTGACATGGTTGAAGCTTCTTCTGTCATTCTGGCAACAGGTGTTGTAGCAGGAAAGCCGTATCCGGGTGAAGAAAAGTTCCTTGGCAGAGGGGTCAGCTATTGTGCAACCTGTGATGCACCTTTATACCGGGGCAAAGTTGTTGCATGCATCGGTGGCAGCAAGGAGGAAGAAGCAGAAGCAGATTTCCTCGGCGAGGTTTGTGAAAAGGTATATTATCTGCCTTTGTATAAAGATGAGCCTTCCTTTGCACATGTAAATGTTGAAGTGATCAAAGAAAAACCAAAAGAGATTTCAGGTGCCATGAAAGCCAAGGCATTGGTTACAGAGCAGAATACCTATGATGTTGATTGTGTATTTATCCTGAGAGCAGCACAGTTCCCGGGACAGCTTGTACCAGGTCTTGAAACAGAGGGAAATGCGGTAAAAGTGGATCTGCAGATGAAGACAAATCTGCCTGGTTTGTTTGCGGCAGGTGATATTGCCGGACAGCCATATCAGTATATCAAGAGTGCAGGACAGGGAAATGTCGCTGCATTATCAGCAGTCAGCTATCTGGATGAAATGAAAAGGAAGCAGAATCAATGAGTGATGAATATTCATGCCTGAAGCTGGAAAACCAGTTATGCTTTCCGCTTTATGCAGTTGCAAGAAAAATTACCGGCCAATATACGCCTTATCTGAAACCTTTAGGCATCACATATACGCAATACATTGTATTTATGGTTCTTTGGGAAAAGGATAAAGTATCTGTTGGTGATTTATGTACAAAATTATACCTGGATAGCGGGACTCTGACACCTTTGTTGAAAAAAATGGAAGAAAAGGGATGGATTATCCGTTCCCGCAGCAAAGAGGATGAAAGAGTTGTTCATATCCAGCTGACAGAAGAAGGAATGAATCTGCGTGATGCATGTAAAACCATTCCTGCAAAAGTAGGTGCATGTGTTCCGTTAAGTCCGGAAGATGCACAAAAACTGTATTCAATTTTGTATCAAATATTGGGGGATATGGAATGAAAGATCGTGATCAGATTATTATCCATACAAGTATTACGGGAATATTGGCCAATGTTTTCCTTGCCGGTTTTAAGGCAGCAGTCGGTTTATTATCCAATTCCATTGCGATCGTGCTGGATGCGGTAAACAACCTAAGTGATGCAATGTCATCATTGATTACCATTATCGGCACGAAATTAGCCGGAAAACCTGCTGATAAAAATCATCCGTATGGATATGGAAGAATAGAGTATCTGAGTGCAACGATCATTTCCGTTATTGTTTTATATGCCGGTGTGACTTCCCTGGTGGAATCGGTCAAGAAGATCATTTCTCCCGAGGTTCCGGAGTATTCTGCGATCTCCCTTGTGATTGTCGCAGTAGGTGTCCTGGTTAAAATACTGTTAGGAAGATATGTAAAATCGACAGGAGAAAAAGTGAATTCAGATTCTCTGATAAATTCAGGAGAAGATGCAATTCTCGATTCTGTCATCTCAGCTTCAACTCTTGTTGCGGCAATTCTGTATCTTCTGACAAATATCTCCCTGGAAGCCTTCCTCGGAGCGGTTATTTCCGTCGTCATTATTAAAAGCGGCGTTGAAATGCTGAACGGTACATTAAGTTCTATTCTCGGAGAAAGAATTGATGCGGATCTTTCCAAAAAAATCAAACAGGATGTCTGTTCCGTTGATGAAAATATCACCGGTGCATATGATCTGTTTTTGAATGATTACGGTCCGGACCGTCTGGTTGGTTCGATTCATGCGGAAGTGCCGGATTATTATACAGCAGATCAGCTGGATGTATTAACAAGAAAGATCCAGGCAAAGATCTTGCATGAAGATAATGTCATTCTGACTGCTATCGGTTTTTACAGCCGCAATACCAAGGATGACGAGGCATCGAAGCTGTATAACGAGATTCGTGCATATGTCATGGATCAGGAAGATGTATTACAGATACATGGTTTCTATGCAGATCTGGATAAGAAAGAAGGCCGTTTTGATGTTGTGATCGGCTTCAATGCAAAGGATCGCAAAGAAACTTACGGACAAATCTGTGAATATATTCGTGAAAAATATCCGGAATACAGATTTACCATTGCATTGGATAGTGATATCAGTGATTAATTGTGGAAAAATGTGGAAAACTTATTCACAAATGTGGATAACTGGCGCTGTATGCAAGTGTTGACATTTATCCACAATATGTTATGATATTGAAGAAGAAAAGGGTTCAAGACAAAATTGAACTCTTTTTTGTTTTGGATACAGTATCAAGGAAGTGTCGTATGAAAAATCATCTGAAAAGGCTGAACTGGGATGCCGGAATAAAAGCTGCTGTTGTTTTGGACGCAGCTTTTCAAAATGTAGAGATAAGATATAAAAGAGAATATGAA
>JAFYCG010000266.1 GCA_017539825.1 Solobacterium sp.
GTAGCAGTGATCTTCTGTTCGTCTGCTTTGCATGCATAACCGTTTGTATCCATGATGTCAATGAATGACAACATTTCTTCATGGTTTTCAAAACTTGCATGATGGCTGACAGTAACCAGTGTATCTTCCGGATACTTTTCATTCAATGCATCATTCTGATTCAATGTATCCTGAACAAAGTCACTCTTCAAATATGGATATACGGCACAGATCTCCTGTACTTCTTTCGGTACTTCCGGTTCATCAGGATCTTCGATCTTGATGAAATGTACCTCATCATCATTCTCTTCTACTTCCGGTGTTTCTTCTTCTTTGTCTTTGAGTTGTTTTAACAATAAGCCTGCGGCTACACCTGCTGCGATTGCTAAAGCGCCTAATATTGTTCTTTGAAACATATCACAATCTCCTTTAATACAATTCATATTGTATCACATCAGTGATTAGATAAGTACTCCATAATTTCTACTGCGTTAGCAGCAGCGCCTTTACGGATCTGATCCCCACAGCACCAGATTGCAAGTCCGTTATCCTTTGTCAGATCCTGACGGATTCTGCCGACATAAACCTTATCCTGGTTGGATGTTTCCAATGGATTAGGAACATGTTCTTTCATGAGCACATCGCCATCAAAGTTCTTGATTGCTTCTTCTGCCTGCTCAATGGTAACCTTCTGTTCTGTTTCAACAGAAACAGAGATGGAATGAGAACGATAAATCGGTACTCTGACACATGTGCATGTAACATTCAATTCAGGAAGATGAAGGATCTTTCTGCCTTCGTTCTGCATCTTCATTTCTTCGGTTGTATAACCGTTATCGTTATAGGAACCGATCTCACTGATACAGTTGAATGCGATCTGCATCGGGAATACCTTGCTTTCGATTTCTTTTCCTTCCTGGATAGCTTTTACCTGGTTGTTCAATTCCTTGAAGCCCGGAATACCTGCACCGGAAACAGCCTGGAATGTAGTAGCGACCATGTTCTTGATCGGGCTGATCTTTGCGATCGGAGCCACTGCCATCAATGTGATGATTGTGGAACAGTTCGGATTAGCGATAATGCCATTGTGCTTTAATGCATCTTCGCCATTGATCTGCGGAACGACTAACGGTACATCTTCATCCAGACGGAAAGCGCTGGAGTTATCAATATAGACAGCACCTGCTTTTTCAATCAGAGGACGGTAGTATTTGGACATGGCATTGGATACTGCACCTAAGACATAATCCAATCCCTTTAAGTTATTTTCATCAGCGACATCCAATACCAGTTCCTGCCCCTTAAACTGAACTGTCTTGCCCTTGGATCTTTCGGATGCAAATACTCTTAATTCTTCACATGCAATGTTTCTTTCTTCGATACATTCGATCATCTGTCTGCCTACAGCTCCTGTAGCGCCGAGAATACCAATTTTCATAATTTTTCTTCCTCCCTTATAAATTTGTCATAGATGCAGCGAATTGCTTTTTCAAAATCCTGATTGGTCACCCCTACCACAATGGATAATTCATCTGCACTCTGGTTGATGATTCTGATATTGATGGAATTTCTGCCGAACTCGGATAAGAATCTTCCCGAAGCACCCGGCAGTTTCTTCATGCCTCTGCCGACAACAGCGACAAGCGCTAAGTGATCTTCGATCTTTAATTCATCCGGTGTCAATTCCTTTTTGATTCTTCCGACAACTTCATACAGGCAATGGTCAATCAGCTTTGTCTGTACAATGATGGAGAATGTATCTACCGTAACCGGTACGCTTTCAATGGATACATGATAATCTTCAAAGATGGATAACAGCTTTCTTAAGAAGCCGACTTCTGCAGAGCTGTGACTCTTGACAAGTGTAATCACCGTATAGTCTTTTCTGCCGGTAATACCTGTTACAACGTGTGGCGGTTCTAACTTATCCGTCTCTGTACAGTCATTCATGATGAGTGTGCCCGGATTATCCGGTTCATTGGTGTTACGGATATTGATCGGGATATTCTTGGATTTTACAGGGAATACCGCATCATCATGCAGAACGTTAGCACCCATGTAGCTCATGCCTCTGAGCTCACTGTAGGTAATACGCGGAATGCGTAACGGATTCTTGACAATGCGCGGATCAGCTACCATGAAGCCGCTGACATCCGTCCAGTTCTCATA
>JAFYCG010000267.1 GCA_017539825.1 Solobacterium sp.
ATGTTGAATATTTTTTGAAAAAGTACATTAAGATCGAAATCCTCACAACAATCCTTCTTGTTTTTATGATGTCCCTGATGTCCGTTTTGATGATCTATACGGAATTCTCGCAGAACAAAAGCATCGCTTCTTTTAAGAAGTTGTCCGAGAATCAGCTGCTTGTAAAGAAAGCAAACGGGGAGCCGTTTACCTTGGATGTGGATAGTGCTATCGCATATCCATATTTTGATACAACAATTCGTATCAATGGAAATTATCTTCCTGTAGTACCGTATTTTAAAGAGAATGACTTTCAGGGATATGTGATTAAAAGTTATGGTGATGAAGGTGTGTATGTTAGCTTCCAGGTTTACAATGACATGCAGGGAATGGGCATAAACCTTGAAAATGGAAAAGCAGTTTTTCAAATCTATGACGGAGGCCGGGTGTTTGAAGATGAAACAGAATATGGTATAGGTGGCATATTAAAAATAGGCACTGAGTCAAAATACCTGCCTAAGGGTACGACAAGGTTTGCATATTGTGATTACGAAACTCTGCGCACATTGTATAAAAAATACGGATTACTGAGAAAAGATGCATTTTCAGGTTACACTATCTTTACAGATACCTTTGAAACATATCTTTCCCTGAGTAGTCAACTTCAAAAGAAGGGGTATGAAGTGACCGTGTTTTTCGACAGTATTGAAGAAATATTCCATTTGGAGGAAATGGGAAAGCAGAACATGAGAATGATCATGTCAATGACGTTTTTGTTAACCATTGCTTTACTGACTATGGTGGAAATAATGTATTTTAAGAAGAGGAACAAGGAGATGATGATGCTGAAGCTCAATGGCATACAGAATCGGCATATCTTCATCATCGTTATCACAGATATCTTGATACAAGTTGTTTTTGCTTCTCTGCTTGTCATTGTTTTTTTGCATTTGATGCAGCATTACATGGCTTTTTTTTCATTGAAATATATAGGGATCGTCCTTATCTTTGTCAGCTTTGTTGTGATCATCGAAATGGCTTTCCTTTATCCCTTCATTCGGCGCATTTCCATTGAAAAAGTGTTAAGGGATCAAGAGAAAGCATGGTAGAAAGAATCTGTTTATTATTTGCTTTATAAGCTGGTTAACCATCTTTTCTTAAGGAAATATGATAATTTGTCAGAAATAAAAAACAGGTATAGAATATTTGATGGGATTTGGGATAATTGGAAATTTATCCAAAAGAAAATGGTATACCAATTCGGAGGTCAATTTATGCTAAAACTTAAGTGGTTGATTTGCCTGATTATATCAATGGTTCTGACAGGCACCGGCTGCACGCAAGAAAAAACAGACATCTCCGCTACAGAACCAGGCATTCCAAGTTCAACACTTTCCGAAGAACAGAAGAATGAGGCTGTAAAGGCCATAGGTGTTTATGAGATGATGTCAAATGATGGAAAGACGGCATATTTTTCAACAAAAGCAGGATGTGAAGAAATACCCGGTCTTCTTGTCGGTGACATCTCATTGGATGGTTTTTTACCAATGGATATTGTGGAAGTTGGCTATTATGCTGAAACAGTCACCCTCTAGGATAAAAGTGTCATGCAATATCATCTTTCATCAATTGAACATTCTGATGACATGTTCAATGATGAGCATGTCTTGTCTGAATATATTGATTTTGAGCCTGAAACAATAGAGCTGCATTATTGGCAGGACAAGACCGGGCAGACAGAATCATTCTCCCTCGACAATATGGAAGAAGTCACTTTGATGATTGAAGATCCCAAGGAAATTCTTACAATCACGGAAGCACTGGATGAGATACATGCATATACGGATGGTGCTGTGATTCATGAACTTGGGGTCAGTCCTTTTACAGTCGTAATAAAGAGCGGAAATGAAAGCCTGCAGCTTGTGGAAAGTGATTATACGATTACCATAACCAATGGTGAAGAACAGGTTGAACTGTATTATCGCAATGAAGGGGATATGTTAAAAAATGCCGTACAATCTTTATTTTCTGTTGATTAAAAAAAGGGAATGCAATAAAACTGTCGAATACATCATATGACATAACAATCGCAAAAAACGCAATGTTTTGAAATGAAATGACAGTCAGCACATGAAGTAATGAAGAAAACCGGTTAGAACAGCTGGATTAACAAACAAGTTAGAAAGTTTGGTGAGTGTGCTTAACAGTGTGGTGTTATAATGTCTTTGTGAACGCACAATCCTTACGATGATGGAGAAAAAGATATGAAGAAAAAAGCCGGTTATATTATAGTGGCCTTGGGAATAATCATTGTTTTGATTTCCGGGATCAAAGGATACAAAATATTCGAAATGATATGGGATGAAACATGTACATGGGAAGTATATGCAGGGGCTTTGACAGGTTTTATTGTTTCCATGGACTTCATTGGATTGATTATGGCAATGATTGGTATTCAGGTTGTAAGAAATTCTTCTGATAAATAGATATACCGGAAGAAACTAAAGAAAATTAAATGTAGTTTTCTGACAGATGCAGATGATAATTATACCGGCTGCATGTATTTCGTAAAAAGCAGTTTTCAGATAGAGACACATCAAATTGTATGAAGAAAAACAGTAGAAAAGTTATTGAGGCATTTGCCCAATAACTTTTTTTCAGATGATATAATAGGTGTATCAGAAAGAAGAGGTTACGATGAGTACTGGTTTTGCGATATGGGAAGAAGGCGGTCTGGTCAGCAGAACTGCAGATTTTGATGAAAATGAAATCATCAGTGAGATTCCTTTTGCGGATGGAAGAAAACTGATTGTCAGCGGTGAGATGGACTATGCACAGATGGAAAGAAAGATTGCAGAGCTTGAAGATGCCAATCAGGCAAAAGCACTTTTCTTGAGCAATATGTCTCATGATATCCGTACACCGATGAATGCAATCGTAGGCATGACCGTAATAGCTAAAAACCATATTGATGAAAAAACAAAGGTGATGGATGCCTTAAACAAAATTGAGACTGCCAGTGCACATCTTTTAAGTCTGATTAACGAAGTGCTGGATATGTCCAGGATTGATTCAGGTAAGATGAAGATCTCCAAGGAGATGTTTTTTCTGAGCGATCTTCTGCATGAAACAATGACGGTAATCAAACCGCAGATGGAACAAAAGCATCATCATTTCACCCTCTCCACCGCAAATATCCTGTATGAAAACCTCTGTGGAGATACATTAAGACTGCGTCAGATCTATGTCAATATCATCAACAATGCCGTGAAATATACGGAAGACGGCGGAAACATACAAGTTCGGATTTCCGAGGAGATCAACAATGATAAATGTGATCTGATCTTTGTTTGCAAAGATAACGGCATCGGTATGAGTAAGGCATTCCTGGCAAAGATTTTTGATCCTTTTGAACGTGCCGAATCCACCACAATGTCCAAAGTGGAAGGAACAGGACTTGGCATGAGTATTGTCAAGAAGCTCATTGAAGCGATGGACGGAAACATAGAGATCCTAAGCGAAGAGGGGAAGGGTACCTCTGTAACAATCCGTATACCGTTATCCTATGCGGTTATAGATATGCATGCAGAGCTTCTGGAAGATAAGAAAATCCTGATCTTTGAAAAGGATGAAGAAACAGGAAATATGTATTGTCAGTATCTGGATGAATATAACATTTCTTACAGTCTTGTAACTTCTGCTTCAGAAGTGATTTCAACACTTGCCGACAGTGATTTCCGTAATGATGTTTATGATGCATTGATCATCGGAAAACAGATTGATGATGCAGGAAGCATCTTTGATATTGCCGGTTATGTCCATAAGGCCTATCCACAGGTGAAAATCGTCCTTGTGAGTGAAGATGAATGGAGCCGTATTGAATATCGTGCAAACAGAAGCGGTATTGAGAAATTCATTCCTGTTCCTTTCTTCCGTAAATCATTAATTAACGGACTGGCAGATGTATTCGCAAAAGAAGATGCCCATGCCGGTACGACAGGGCAGATGGTGAATCTTGAAGGAAAGCATATTCTTCTGGTTGAGGATAACTTCATCAACATGGAAATTGCCAAAGAGATTTTAAGCTATACCAATGCAATGGTAGAATGTGCTGAAAACGGCAAAGAGGCAACGGAGAAGTTTGAAAAATCCGAACCGGGATATTACGATCTTGTTTTGATGGATGTACAGATGCCGGTAATGGACGGCTATACGGCAGCAAGAACAATCCGGTCTATGGATCATCAGGATGCATCTTCGATAAAGATCTTTGCGATGACCGCAAATACATTTGCGGAAGATATCGCCAAAGCGAAAGAGGCAGGCATGAACGGACATATTGCCAAGCCGATTGATATTCAGAAGCTGATGATGCTTTTAAGACAGATTTTATAGTGGAGAAACTATGCTGGCATATCAGGAACAGTACATTTCGAATATGAGAGAAATTGCGCAGCTTGCGGATTTCTTTTGTGATGCCGGAAACGGTTTTGAGGAATGGTTTCAAAAGCGGAAGGAAGCAGGCATAAAGAGTGAGAGACTAAAAGCAGAGAATATTTCACTTTTAAACGATCATCTGTTTCCGACACTGGATCATCTGCATGAAGCTTCGGCAGAAGAGATACAGGATCTGGTGGCATTTGCGGATGCTTTGATGGATTGGAAAGAGAATCTGGATTGCGGGGTATATATCGTTATTCATGATGCCTTGCTGAGTGTCTGTCGTACAAGGAAAGACAGAAACGGAATGATCCGGGAATTGTATAAGCTTGGCATGGGTCACTATTACCGCAACAGGATGATTCAGGGAATTGATGAAACAAAGACAAATTCATTCATCTTTGAAAATGAAATGCTGTTTACCGAAGCAGGAACATATTTGAAATATTTTGAAGAAATCGAGGATGAAGAGACAAAAGGATATATCATACGTGCTCTTGCCAATATCTCCATCTGTACAAGAGACAGGAGAAAGAGGGTTGCGGTCAGTGCAAGAATCCTGCAGATTGTTCAGGATCCGTATTACAGAAATCTTGCACCTTCTATTCCCTGGGATATCTTTCTGCGTAAAACGCATCAGCAGATGAGCGCAAACAGGAGTGTATTATCTTCCGGTGGAATGTCAACGGATGAACTTGCTGCAGTTCTTGAATCCTGCCAGTATGTGTTTGAACCGGAAAAGAATACCGGTAATCCGGAAATACGGTGGTTATGGCCGTATTATGAGATGGAATACAGTTGTGGTTTTGCGGATCTTTCCACCACACTCGGCAGAATGGAAAGACTGATCATGCATATGCCATATGACAGGTATGATGAATCAGGATTATATGCCAATGTCCAGTTACCTGTCTATTACGGAAGGCTGTTAAGGGATAATCCTTCCCGACAAAAAAAGAATACCGGGTTTCTGCAGTATGCCTATGAAAAAATGATGAATACCTTGATGACATATCCGGTAGCGGAAGTCAGTGATTATCTGATCTATATGATTACGCTTGTACTAACGGATTATCTCGAGATTGAAGGGGTGGAAACCTATCAATCCATGACCATGAAAATCATGCAGCGATATGCGGGAAACCTGTATATTGATTCCTGTGTTGTCGCAGATATCATGCAGGTAATCTGTAAATATATTTATCAGGAGGATCCGCATTTCTTTGATGATATTCCGCATCTTAAAAATCCGGAAACAGAACTGATGGAATATGCGAAGTTTTGCGGTATGTATCATGATTTCGGATTACTCAAAATGCAGATTTCCAGACTGATGCAGTCAAGAAACCTGTTTGATCATGAATCGGGTATTTTTCAACTGCATGCCATTTCCGGATATGACGATTTAAAAGCACGTCCATCTACTTCTCCTTATGCTGATATAGCCTTAGGCCATCACAGATACTACAACGGTAATGACGGCTATCCGGAAGAATATATCAGGAATCATTCTCCATATCGTCAGATGGTGGATATTGCCGCAATCGCTGTAGCAATCAAAGACGAATTTTCTTCAGGCAAAGAGGATCTGTTTGCAGATATTATCAGCAGGGAACATAAACAATTCTCACCTGTGATTACTTCCTATCTGCATAATGCATCTCTTCTGGAAGAAATAGAAAATATCCTTACTAGCAAAACCAAATACTATCAGGACATGTATAGACAAATGAAGGGATTGTAACGGGAAAACAGTCTGAAAAACCGACTTTGATAGATTTCCATGAAGTCGGTTTTTTGCACAAGAAGAACGAGATAATTCTGAACAGCTTCGTGCCGGTTCTCTTAAACCTGATACGGTCAAAATCAGGCATTATTGAAACAGAAGCCATTTCAAAACAAGACGGCGTGTAAACTTTTGAAAACAGAAAACAGTCGAAAAGTTTCTTGGTGTCTACTTTTGAAAAAGAAAAACAAATAAAATCATTTTCTGTGTCTACTTTTCTTGACAAGTACAACAGTATGGTTTGAAATTGTGAAAATCGTGGGGAAATACAATTTAGAAATATTAAAATTCGTGGGAATTTGATATAATGAATAAGCGTAATTCGTGATTTGGAGGCTGTAATGAAGATATTCAAAAGAAAAGTATATGATTTACTGAAAAGATGGAAAGAAACTTCCAAAGGGCGTACGGCATTGTTTCTGGATGGTGCCAGACGTGTCGGCAAAACGACAATTGTGAAAGAATTTGCTGAAAATGAATATGAAGATTATTTATTGCTGGATTTTACTAAAGAGACAGATGATATAAAAAAGCTGTTTTCGGAAAATATGAATGATCTGGATGAATTTTATCGCATTTTGTTTCTGAATAAAGGAAAAGTTCTTCCCAGGCATCAGTCTGTCATCATTTTGGATGAAATACAGTTCTGTCCGCCTGCAAGACAAGCAATAAAACATCTTGTTGCAGATGGAAGATATGACTTTATTGAGACAGGATCTTTGATCAGTGTCCGGAGAAGCAGCAGGAAAATTATGATCCCGTCAGAAGAACATAAAGAAAGAATGTATCCTATGGATTTTGAAGAGTTTTTGTGGGCTATAGGAGATGACAGTACTGTTTCACTTATCAGAGATAATTATTTAGAAAGAAAGTCTTTAGGGAATATTGCTCACCGTGCAGTCATGAAAAAATTCAGGGTCTATATGGTTGTCGGAGGAATGCCGCAGGCTGTTTGTGATTATGTGGAGGGAAAGTCATACCAGGAAATTGATTTTACAAAACGCGAGATTATAAGTCTCTATGAAGAAGATTTATTAAAATATGATGATAATTACAATATTCGTGCATCGGCTGTTTTTCATACAATTCCTGAGCAACTGATGAATAGAAATTCACATTTTAAAATGTCAAAAATAGATAAAAGCGCACGGTACAGAGAATATGTTAATTCTATCAGA
>JAFYCG010000268.1 GCA_017539825.1 Solobacterium sp.
TCATTGATCCATATCATCGGTGTAATGATTTGTCGCATAAAATACAGAGAAGGGTAAAAAGAAATACAACGGGTTAATTATATAGCCCGTTGTATTTTTTAGGGAATACGAAGAGAAAAACAAAAAAAGAGGATTCATTGAATCCTCTTTTCAGTGGAGCTTACGAGATTCGAACTCGTGACCCCCTGCTTGCAAAGCAGGTGCTCTCCCAGCTGAGCTAAAACCCCGCATTTCAGTGAATAGTGGGCCTGAATGGACTTGAACCAACGACCTCACCCTTATCAGGGGTGCGCTCTAACCACCTGAGCTACAGGCCCATTCGCTGAATGCCTATATATAATACCATTTCCAAAATTTATGTCAACAACTTTTTTCAAATATTTTTCATTTATTTTTTTTCTGTATTTAATTGACATCTGAATAGGGAAACGATAGGATAGGGACAGAAAAGAAAAAAGGAGAAAAATAATCATGGCATTGATTGATGAGATCAGCAGGGAATCCTGGATTAAGAAGACTTTTCCGGAATGGGGAACCTGGCTTGTTGAAGAAATTGAAGAAGAGAAAGTTCCTGAAGGAAATGTTGCGATGTGGTGGCTCGGATGTGTCGGCATCTGGATGAAGACACCAAACAATACCAATATTACCATCGACTTATGGACAGGCAACGGAAAGAGAACACATGGCAATGGCAAGATGGCAGTCGGACACCAGATGGCAAACATGTCCGGTTCCAGAAAGATGCAGCCTAATTTGAGAAACGTTCCGTTTGTGATTGATCCGTTCGCATTTAAACATGTAGATGCAGTTCTGGCAACACATTATCATCATGATCATATGAGTGAAGAATGGGCTGCGCATGTCATTCATTCCAATATGACTACATTTGATGATAACGGCAAGGAAATTCCTGTACCGTTTATCGGACCGAAAAAATCCGTAGAACTATGGGTCAGCTGGGGTGTTCCGGAAGACAGATGCATCGTTGTTAAACCGGGAGATACAATTAAATTCAAAGATCTGGAAATTATCGCTCTGGATTCCTTTGATCGTACCTGTCTGGTAACGACAGATTCTACCGGACCCGACAGGGAAGAACTGACCGGAAAATGTCCGACCGATATGGATGAGAAAGCTGTTAACTATCTGATTAAAACTCCGGGTGGGAATATTTATCATTCCGGTGACTCTCACTTCTCCATTTATTTTGCAAAACACGGAAAAGATTATGATATTGATGTTGCTTTCGGTGCATTCGGTGAAAACCCGATCGGCATTCAGGACAAGATGACATCAGTTGATATTCTGCGTATGGCGGAAAGCTTAAGATGTAAGGTCGTCATTCCGATTCATCATGACATCTGGGCAAACTTCCAGGCTGATACAGAAGAAATCCGCTTGTTGTATGATTTCAAGAAGCCGAGAAACAACTATAAATTCAAACCATTCTTCTGGCAGGTAGGCGGTAAATATACTTATCCGCAGGATATTGACCTGATGTATTATCACCATCCGCGCGGATTCGATGATTGTTTTGAAAATCCGCAGAACATACCGTTCCGTTCACTGTTATAAAATAGACCACAGATGTGGTCTTTTTGAAAAGAGGATCAAATGAAAAAATATTTATTGGGAATTTATGAAAAGGCTATGCCGAATACACTCTCCTGGAAGGAAAAGATGCAGACTGCCAAAGATGCCGGTTTTGATTATATTGAAATCAGCATCGATGAAACCGATGCAAAACTGAACAGGCTGGAGTGGACAAAGCAGGAAAGAGCTGACTTTGTACAGCTGATGAAAGATATGGATATGCCCGTACGTTCTATGTGTCTGAGCGGTCACAGGAAATATCCTTTTGGTTCAAAAGATCCGGAGATCAGAAAAAGAAGCTTAGAAATCATGGAAAAAGCAGTTGTCTTTGCCCATGACTTAGGAATACGGACAATCCAGCTTGCCGGATATGATGTCTATTATGAAGAAGGGGATGAAATCACAAGAGGATACTTTGAAGAAGGATTGCGCAAAGCGGTAGAGATGGCTGCGGCTTATGGCATTCTTCTCGGGTTTGAAACCATGGAAACAGAATTCATGAATACGGTTGAGAAAGCGATGTTTTATGTAGATAAGATACAATCTCCGTATCTGCATGTATATCCGGATCTCGGCAATCTGACCAATGTCGCAGTAACATACAAGACAAGTGTATTGGATGATTTGGAAAAAGGAAGAGGGCATATCATTGCCATGCATCTGAAGGAAACGGTACCGGGTGTATTCAGAGAAGTTCCGTTCGGAACAGGACATGTGGATTTCGATGCCGGCATACAAAAAGCTAAGGAGCTTGGTGTGCATCGTTTTCTGACAGAATTCTGGTATGTCGGACAGGAAAACTGGATGGAAGATGTTTTATATGCCAACAACATGATGCGTGAAAAACTGGATCGCATCTATCAATAGGAGATGATTATGTTAAAGGTAAATAAAAAAGTAATAGGACAACTGAATAAGTGTTATGCGCTCGCTGAGATTCAAATGAACGGGGAGAGAAATCTTCTTGTCGGTGCGGAAAAAGAAGATCCGTGTTACTGTTATGATCTGGATGGCAATTACAAGGAAACCCTGTGGGAGAAACCGGGCGGAGTAATGACCATTGAACAGTACAAAGATGCCGTATTGGCTACATGGAAGTTCTATTCACCGAATAATTCAGCCGAAGCCAAGATTGTGTACTACATCAAAAAAGACGGAAAATGGGAATGCAAGGTTTTGTGCGATCTTCCTTTTGTCCATCGTTTCGGAATTCTGGAAAAAGAGAATAAAGCGTATATTGTTGCATGCACTTTAAAATCCGCACATGCCTTTAAAGATGACTGGACTTGTCCGGGAAGGGTATGGGTCGCAGAACTTCCGGAAGATATCACGGTATTCAATCAGGAAAACCAGCTGAAACTCGAACCGTTAATCAGCGGACTCACAAAGAATCACGGTTTCTGCAAGAAGGATGGAACAGCCCTTGTCGGTACGGAAAACGGAATCTATCAGGTATTCCCTCCGGAAAAAGAAAAAGGATGGGAGTATGTTCAGCTGTCCTCTCATCCTGCAAGCGACATGCTGTATGAGGATTTTGACGGTGACGGAAAGAAAGAACTGCTTGTATTAACACCGTTCCACGGCGATACCATCTTTGTGCAAAAGGATGATGAGATTGTTTATACATATCCTGAAAAGCTTCCTTTCTTACATGCAATCTACAGTGGCAGGATCAATGAAACAGTATATGCATTTATCGGATGCCGTCAAGGAAACAGGGAGCTGTTAGCGATTCACTATGATCCGGATCAGAAACAATATGTATCAGAATGTATTGATCAGGGAGCAGGTGCTGCAAATTGTTACTACTTTGAAAAGAATGGGGAATCGTATCTGCTGGCAGCCAACAGGGAAACAGATGAAATCGCTCTTTATGAACTGGAGGAGATATGTTAGAAGAATTAAAAAAGAAGGTATATGAAGCCAATATGCTGTTGCCGAAATACGGCCTGGTCGTATTTACATGGGGAAATGTATCCGGTGTTGATCGTGAAAAGAACCTCATGGTCATTAAGCCTTCCGGTGTGGAATATGATGTCATGAAACCGGAAGACATGGTTGTCGTGGATATTGAAACAGGAAAAAAGGTTGAAGGAGATTTAAATCCTTCAAGTGATACGGATACGCATCTTGTACTGTATCGTAACTTTAAAAATATCGGTGGTATTGTCCATACACACAGCCAGTGGGCAGTCAGCTTTGCCCAGGCAGGCATGGGGATTCCGGCAATGGGAACAACGCATGGAGATTACTTCTATGGTGAGATTCCCTGTACGAGAAAGATGACGGTTGAAGAGATTCAGGGATCTTATGAATTAGAAACAGGCAACGTCATCATCGAAAGATTCAAAGGCATAGATCCTGATCAGGTTCCTGGTGTTCTTGTACACAGCCACGGTCCGTTTACCTGGGGAACAGATCCGTTTAATGCCGTACATAATTCTGTCGTTCTTGAACAGGTTGCCTTCATGGATTTCCATGCAATGATGCTGAATCCGGATGCCGGAAGCATGCAGCAGGAACTGCTTGATAAGCACTTTCTGAGAAAGCACGGACCTGGTGCGTATTACGGACAGAAGAAAAAAGTATGAATATCCTATGCATTGATATAGGTACAACAAGCATGCGGGGTATCCTGTATAACGAGCTTGGCTCCATACAGGGTATTAAAAGCATTCTGACACCTCTTGTTTTCCGTGGAAACTACATTGAACAAAAACCGGATGTATACCGGAACGGCTTGCTGGAAATCTGCGATGTTCTGCAAAGATACGGAGAAATTGATGCCATTTCGATTACATCACTGCGTTCGGTTGTAACACTGGTTGATCCATACGGGGAAGCATTGACGAATTTTATCATGTGGCAGGATGACCGCAATACACAGATTGTTGAAAACCTGAAGAAGTATAACGCTGAGATTCACAAGGTTACCGGCACACCTGTCAATACCGTATTTACCGCCAGCAAAATCACATGGATGAAGGATAATCTTCCTGAATTGTATCAAAAGGCGTATAAAGCTGTCATTGTACCGGATTATCTGATTCATTACATGTGCGGCACATGGACAACAGACCGTACCTATGGCAGCCGCACAAACATGATGAATCTGGAAACCGGCGAGTGGGATGAACATATGCTGGAGATCTTCGGCATTGATCGCAATAAAATATGTGATCTTGTTGATACCGGCATTGTCGGAAAAACAAACAGTGCATTTGAAAGGGAAACAGGTATTCCCGCCGGTACACCGGTTATCTCTTCCGGCGGTGATCAGCAAAACAGCGCGCTTGGCTTGGGAGAACTTGATTCCTCTTCAATGGTGATTAATTGCGGAACAGGATCCTTTATATTAGCCTTGTCAGAAAAGCCTTATCTTGATAATCCGGCCATGATGTGCAATGTATCCGCAATGAAAGACAGATATATCATTGAAGCCAATGTCATGTCTTCTGCCGCATCACTCAACTGGCTGGTGAAGGAGTTCTTCCCGGATGAATGGCACAGGGGAAATGCCAATTATGACAATATCAATGATATTGCCGCATCTTCACCGTTAGGTGCCAATGGCGTGATCTGTATTCCTTTGTTTCAGGGATGCGGATCAAGAGACTGGAACCAGAATGCCAGAGCAGGCTTCTACAACATTTCCCTCGGCAATACAAGAGCGGATATTGCCCGTTCCCTGTATGAGGGAATCGCTGCAGAAATTGCCTTAAGCATTCATTCCTTTCCGGAAGAATACCAGAGTGCGGAAAAAATCATGATCGGAGGAGGTCTTACAAAGAGCGATTTCTTTGATCAGGTTCTTGCCGATGTTACAAGCAGAAAGCTTTATCGCTATTCCGATTCACAAGCCAGTGCTATTGGTGCATTCATGAATGCTTCTGTTGCTCTGCATATCTATGATTCATATTACGAAGCATTTGCGGCAATTCGCAGGGAGACAATGCCGCATTGTTTCGCACCGTTCGGTGATCATCATGATTTCTATTGCGGCTATCTTGAGGAATACGAAAGGCTGTATAAAATTATCAATCACAGAATTTAAAAAACCGATGATATAAACAATCGGTTTTTTTGTGTAAAATCAAATCCTTTCTCTTAATACATAGAAGAGAAAAAATACAATGTAAGAGATATTGGAATACGTACAAACAGTATTTCTGCCGGGATCATCTTTTCATAATGATCAGAGTTTCTTTGCCCAGGGAACACGTCCGCTGATCTCGGGTGTCTCATAGAAGCGGGCAGTCTTGTCGCGTTCTGTATCATTCCATTTGTCAAATCCGAGCGGGCTTATATGTGGCCCGTAAGAGCAGTTTTCAAATACAGAAAGGCCATAGTCACGCCATGGTCTTGCCAGGAAGATGCTTCCGGGTGTTACACGGTCTTCACAGGTAAAATGACAGTTTCTGAATCGGAAACCCTCGGTCTGTCTAAGTGGATGAGCCGGGGCAGCAGCATATCCGACATCTCTGGCGTCAAATACGGAACGAATCTCACAGTTTTCAAACAGTGCTTCACCGCAACCGAAAATAAAATCTACCGTTCCTTCGATCAGACAGTCTTTGAAGTACTGCCGGCAGTATTTATTCTGTCGCAGGTCATCTGTCAGGAACCCATCGTACCGCTCGATCAGATCATCGGGAAGGGGACCGAGGAACAAGGTGTCCTGGGTGGAAACGAGCCTGCATCGGTTCATGTGAAAATCATCGCCATAGACCGTCAGCGCAACTTCCTGTCCCTTGATTTCCGGATTCCGGGCATCATTTACAATACAGAGGTCTTCCATCGTTACGTGATCACTGACAACAGCTGTTGTCCATGTACGGAAAGTGTTGAACTCTTTACCATCCTCTGCAATTTTGTTTGCATAATCGTCCCAGATGATTTTTGTTTTGTTCATTCCGGCCCCTCGAATGGTTAAATGAAAAGTTGAAATTTTACATTTGCATCGGAAGATACCTTCGGGAAGTGTGATAACATCTCCTTCATGGGCATTTTCTAACATATTTTCTAGATTTTTACATATTGTATCCGCTTTCATCATCTGTTTTCTCCATATAACTTCAGTATAAACAAATCGTTTCAAAATGCAAAACAAAAGAATCATTAAGTTGAAACTGACCATATTTTATATGGTTTTGTCCATGTACTTTATAGGCCTCTCAAAATATAATTTAGTCACGAAACTGTATACAGTGTGTATTTTTATTGGATGAAAAGGGGAA
>JAFYCG010000030.1 GCA_017539825.1 Solobacterium sp.
GACCGTCACATCATTGTCAGCATCGGCTGGAGAAAAACAACACTGGGATCCATGATGATGGATGCGGATGGCGTTGCAAAGAACATGGAAGCAAGCATGTCCAGAATGATGAAAGGCGCAGGCTATCAAAGATCTGAGCTTGTCCAAAGAGATCTTGGCGGACAGAATGCATTCGGTTTTGATTTTTCCTATGAAGCCCAGGGAGAAACCATCTACGGTTCTTCATATGTAGTGGAAAAAGGAAAGACATTCTATTATTTCAACTTCTATGGCAGCATGAGCAGAAAAGAGGAAAATGAACAGCTCTGGAACGGCATGCTGAATTCCATCAAATGGGGCTGATGCATTAGCAGATAATAAAAGACAGCACAATGTGCTGTTTTTATTATTCCAGAGGTTTTAAATCTGCACCGCAATACGGACAAAATCTTGTAAATACTTGCTTTCCCTTCTCATCGAATAATGCGGGTTTACCGCATATGGGACATAGATTGTTTTCATACTGCATCTTTCCCTCTTGGCGCAAAGCATATTCCTTTCTTTCCTGCTTTGCCTGTGAAGCGATGGAAAAGGAAGGATTCTGATGATTTTTCTGATAATAGAATTCATAGTCCTTATATGTCCATAGAATATCATCCTGCTCTTTTTTGAAAGATGCATATTCCTGTTGCAGGTCAGACAGCTGCTTTTCCAGATCCTTCATGACGGAAAGATCACCGGCATCCTTATACTGTTCCATCTTCCAGAATACACTCCGAATCAGGCTGTCTTTCAGCATGTTCCTTGTTTCCTCTGGTATTGTTTTCTTTTTTGCCTGTCTTCTTACCTTCAGGGCTGTTCCCGAAAGGATGCCGACATAAGGCGGTATATAATTGCCCCAGGCAGGATTGCGTGCGTACAGGCTTTCCGATACAACCAGATAATTATAATCCCCGTACCATGATTTTCTGGCATCGGATTTCAGATCAGACAATGTTACTTTCAGTTCGTAACATTGAAAAATACCGTTGCTGTCCATAGAGAGATAGTCAACGATCTCATCACCATGTCCTTTGGCATGAAAACCGATTGTCACTTCTGTACAGCCGTATTCCCTTTTTTTTCTGCTTCTTTCTTCCAGTGCTTTTTCCAGATCAAGTGTTTCTTTTGTTTTAGGCATGCCATTATTATATCCTAATCATCCGTCAAAGAAAAACAGCTTTGTCAGCTGTTTTTACAGTAATGATTTTACGCAGGCTTCAACATCTGCCATATCAGCAGTCGGTTCAAACCTTGCCACAACATTGCCTTCCCTGTCAATGACAAACTTGGTGAAGTTCCATTTGATATTGGGATTGTTTTCAAAATCCGGATCAATCTTTGCAAGGTGCTTGTTCATGAATTCTGCTGTCGGTCCGGTAAATCCTTCAAATCCCTTCTGCTGTTTCAGGAAGGTATACAGCGGCAGTTCATTTTCACCGTTGACATCGGATTTATGCATCTGCGGAAACTGTGTATGATAATTCAAAGTGCAGAATTCATGGATTTCATCATCTGAACCCGGTGTCTGTGCACCAAACTGGTTGCATGGAATATCAAGTACTTCAAATCCCTGATCATGATACTCTTCATACATCTTTTCAATCGGTTCATAATGCGGTGTGAATCCGCATCCTGTAGCCGTGTTAACGACTAAGACAACCTTCCCTGCAAAATCTTTTGTGTAGACAGTTTCACCTTTGCGGCTGGTTAATTCAAAATCATAAAATCCCATAGTAGTATCTCCTTTTTTACATTTTACATAAATTCATGTAAAAAAGGAAATCTTATGCCTTTTGAAAGAAGACAGGATCAACAGCAGGATGTGCTTCTAATTTGGCTTCAAGACCATCTATACATCCATTCATGCCGGTATGGAAGCAGACCGGGAAGGACATGCCATATACAAACATGGTGATGTCAAACCAGTCATAATGGTAATGTGAGACCATTCCGTCATAGGCATTAAATTTAGCTTTTAATGCGTCACCGTCACAGATGATTTCAATTTTACCAAATCCCGGATGTGTATAAACACCGGCATAATCCTCTAAGGAATGAGATGGTTTTGTATCCGGAATACGTGCCTGCATCTTTGCCTGTACAGCTTCACCCATAGCGGCAAACAACGGACCGATGACAGAATTCAGCTTCTGTGTCCAGTCAATTTCATCCAAACCAAGGACTCTGTCGATTATTTCGTAGGTCAATACATTCGGCATAAAATTAGTCGTACCGTTGGATAAAATGGCTATACCGAGATTGTGGTCGGGAATTAAAGTAACAAGAGAAGAGAACCCGAGTGTATTACCGCCGTGACTGACCATTTTAGTACCTCTGTAATAGTCAGTAAACCAGCAGAGTCCGTAATTTGTTTCTGTGATTTCTTCAAGTGTCCAAAGATAAGGAGATCCGAACATCTGCGGTTTATGCATTTCATCCAGAGATGCTTTGGATATGAGTCCCTTTCCTTTAGACAGTTGTAATAACAGATATTTTGCCATATCCTCCGCATTGGAATTAATGCCCCCTGCAGGAGCTACAGCACCTAAATCAAGATATGGCTGAGCAACATTGCCTGCCGGCCCCATTGTCAGATATCCTTCGGATTTATTTTCCTGTTTTATCATATCTGCAAGACAAACGGTTGTCTGATCCATGCCTAACGGATTCAGAATTCTTTCTTTAACCAGTTCTTCCCAGCTCCTGCCGGTGATCTTTTCAGCGACATATGCAGCTAAGACAACCATCTGGTTACTGTATTGAAAATGATAACGCAGATCATATAACGGCTGCAGATATTGAAATGTCTTTACATAGTCTTCTCTTGGCATCAGAGGACAATATACACCATGTGCATCGTGTGATGCAGCACCTGTACGATGACTTAACAGATCACGGATGGTTACTCTTTTTGCCACTTCAGGATCATATAATTTTAAGTCCGGGATAACATCAATCACTTTTGTATCCCATGTCAGTTTGCCTTCTTCAACGAGCATGCCGAGAATTAACGCCGTAAAACTCTTTGTTGCTGAGCCGATCGGCATGACTGTTTTACTGTCACAGAATGCTTCTGCATTTCTTTTTCCGTAACCCTTAGTGAAGATTGTTTCTCCGTCTTTGACTACAGCAATCGTAAAACCTTCCAGATTCCATTGTGTTCGTAATGATTCAGCTGTTTCTTCGATAAATTGTTTAATCTTTTCCATACCATGCCTCCTAAAACTGATCTATATGGATACCGATACCCGGTTCTTCGCTTAAAGTGATGCTGCCGCCTTCTGCCGTAAAGCCGCCTGTAATCCAGTCACATGATGTCATGAAAGTCACATCAAGATCGATCTTGCTGATATTCCTGCGGGCTGCTGCCAAATGCATGCCTGCAGTATTGGCAATGATAGATTCTCCCATACACCCGATCATGGTCATCAGATGATTTGCCTCTGCAATCGCATTGATTTTTAATGCCGGAAAAATACCGCCGCATTTCATCAGTTTGATATTGAAACCATCACAGGCTCTCATATTGGCTAATAGAGCAGCATCTTCAGGAACATGAATACTCTCATCCGCTACTACAGGCAGAATACTCTTTTCTTTTACTTCTTTTAATCCGGTATAATCCTTCGCCTTAACCGGCTGTTCTATGAGTTCTATATTGTTTTCTCTTAATACCGGTTCGATGGCTATCGCTTCTTTCGGCGTCCAGCCCTGATTGGCATCAATTCTTAACACGATATCTTTTCCTATGGCATTTCTGACTGTACGGACTCTTTCCGCATCTTTTACAACGTCATCTCCTAATTTCAGTTTTAAAATCCGGAATCCTTTATTGATCCATCCCAGACAGTCTTCAGCCATTTTCTGCGGTTCACCCATGGAAATGGTCATATCCGATTCAATCCGCGGATCAAAACCGCCTAAATACCGGTATAAAGGCAAGCCAGCATTCTTTGCCGCAATGTCATAACAGGCAATATCAAAAGCAGCTTTCACGGAAGTGTTGTAATTATACATAGCATCCATAATCTGATGGATTCTCTCTATCGTCAGAGGATCTTCCCCGATGAATCCAGCTTTGAAATCTTCAGCGATAGCCAGACATGTATCAAGGCTGTCTCCTGTCACAAAACCAAGCGGTCCTGCTTCACCATAACCCGTAATTCCCTGATCCGTATCCATTCTGATAATGACCGTTTCATAGCCTTCAATAATACCGAAGGCAACATGCACCGGTTCTTTGAAACGGAAGGAAGCTTTTTTAAATCGGATATCTGTTATTTTCATAATAAAAACCACCTTTTGTCCATTATCGGATGAATCAGATTGAAGCACAATCAATCAGATAGATAATGTATCAACGGCGGTTTGATTTATTCTATTATTTCGTGAATGGTGTATTGTTCTGTTTTGTCAGACGAAGAGTGATAATGTCATCTTCAATCAGGTTTGAAAGAATAATCAGTATTGCAGCTAACCATGGTTTTTTTGTTCCATTATAGACACTGATATCCCCTTTCTCATCTTCTATCTTCCGGCATTCCAGAAAATGGTGCCGGGCAAGAATCTGACAATGGCGGTCAACCTGTGACTGTGCAATACCCGTACGATCGGCAATCAGAGAAGAGGTCACAACTTTATCTACAGGTTTGGAAAGCAAAAATGACAGAATACGGAAATTGACCGGATCAGATAATATTTTAAAACAGCTGATATATGCATCTTGTGCAGAATATGGAATATCCGGTTTTTCCGGAGCCGGAGCAAGGAAAAGAAAGCGGCTTTCTTTCGTCATTTCTCCCAGGGCAAAACCTTCCGGCATCACGCTCTGCATCAGATATCCCTTTCCCTCTTCACTTTTTAAAGAATCTTTTGATGCAAGCATATTCTTCATGGAATCCGATGCATCTGAAGTACCGATCACCGATGTCCAGGCATATGCATATGCCTTTTCAAAACGCTCCTCTTTGGGTAAACGGGAAATATTCTTCAGGATGTCTTCACTGATGTCCTCTGTATCCTGTTCCTGTCTTCCCAGCAGGTAATCCGTAGATACAGACAGACAATCCGCAATATCATTTAACATCGCTATATCCGGAAGACCTCCTTTTTCCCATCTGCTGACTGCCTGGGTACTGACATGAAGTTTCTCTGCCAGCTGTGCCTGGGTAAGCCCTTCATTACGCCTGCATGTTTTGATTTTTTTCGCAAAAATATCATTGATTCTGTCCATATACTTCCTCTGATACAAATTATACATTTTCATGCATGCAATGAAAACGGAATTCTTTCCTGTAAAAGAAAAAACCCCTTTGTAAGGAGTTTATCTGACTTTGAGTCTTTTCAACATGACTTCCTGTGCCTTGTATTCAATTTCATCATCCAGTGGCGCTAAAGTCACATCGCCATAGTTCTTGCGCAACGCTCTCTGCAGAATTTTATCCGCAATCTTCGGGTTTTTGGGAAGCAGCGGACCGTGCATGTATGTCGCTAAAACCTGATCATTCAGGAAACCTTCAAAACCGCTGTCAAACGTATTTCCGTGACCATAGAGGACCTTTCCCAAAGGTGTCTCTACATTCCTTGTCTGACCGCCATGGTTCTCAAATCCTACCGCTTTGAATGTCTCACCGTCCATGGTTGCTTCAATGGCAATATTACCGATGCAGCGATGGTCCCTGTCCGTGCTTTCGGTAAAATAATCAAAGAATCCGAGACCTTCCACAATATTGCCGTCCTGATCCTTGTAGTATTTACCAAACAGCTGATAGCCGCCGCAGATCAGAAGAAATGCGGTTTTGTTTTGCATTGCTTTCTGAATGTCTTCCTTGCGGGAAATCAGATCCTCAAAGATCAGGTTCTGTTCCCTGTCTGCACCACCGCCCATAAAGAACAGGTCATATGAGGAGATATCTTTTTGCTCCCCGATAGAACAGGTATCCACAATGCATTCAATATTTCTTTTGGCACTTCTGACACGAAGCACTTCGGTATTGCCTTTGTCACCATAGAGATCCATCAGGTCATGATACATCCACAACATCTTTATCTGCATGATTCTTCCTCCTTTTTCAGGATTGCCCTTGTCGCATGCAAAGCAGTATAGGTAGCGATCACATGGCTTGGCATATCCGCCTCATTCAGCCAGTGGATAGCTTCTTTGCTGTCTTCGATGACTTTGATCCTGTCTTCCAGACCTTCATATTTCAAGCGTAAAGCCATGTCATAAGCACGCAGGCCTGAACATACGATCGTATGAATGTCGGGCTGATTCAGCCTTTCAAAATGGGCATCCCAGATCCAGCTGACATCATGTCCATCCTGATCATTGTCATTGAGGAAGATGCAGATGTTCTTATCCCCTTCTTGTGCAACTATGTATTTCATGACTTCATTTGCACCGGTAGGATTTTTCACCAGATTGATCACACAAGGCTTGGAAAGCTGATACAGTTCATTTCTGCCTTCTTTAAGAACAAAGTTTTCAAACACCGTATTGGCATTTCTCGGATGAAGGTTCATTGTTTTCAGAACCGTCAATACACAGGCACAATTGTAAATGGCATAGATGGAGTTAATGAAGGAATGAAATTGATTTCCTTCGTATGTGAATGTCTCATGATCATAATCCACATCACTAACCAGGACGTCAGGTGTAATTTCTCCGAAATGGTCATACGGACAATGGAATCTGCCGATGTGAGAATATTGATAAAAGTCATACACCAAAGGTTTGCCGCATCTCGGGCAGAATTTTCCTTCAGAAGCCTCATCTGTCGTTTTGACGCTGACTTTGTTCTCTGCTACAGAGAAATAATGGACATACGCTTTTTTGGCAGTATCGGCAATTCTGAGAACATTCGGATCGTCTCCGTTTAAAATCAGATGTCCCTCGAAGTCTTCCGTAACTTCCTGAATCTTGCGGATAATCGTCTCCATTTCACCGGCTCTGTCCAGCTGGTCTCTGAAGAAATTCGTTACAACCAGATGTGTCGGATGCAGGTTTTTAAACTGGCGGTATACTGTCAGCTCATCGACTTCAATCACCGCAGCATCTGCCTGTATGCGGAAATCGGAATCCGCATTGGATGCCAGCAATGTTGCTATACCGACATTGAGATTATCCCCTCTGCGGTTGTTGATTACCTTCATTCCCGAAGCGCGCAGGGATTCTGCAATCAGATTGGATGTTGTTGTTTTCCCGTTTGTTCCTGTTACAAGAATAACCGTTGTAGGCATTTTGAATTTCTCAATAAAATGCGGATCGATACGCAATGCGATTTCACCGTGAAAGGAGCCGCCCCTGCCGACTTTCTGCAGAGCTTTATGCGTCAATTGTACAAATTTTAATCGTAAATCCATTATTTGCCTGCTTTCTTTGATTTATAAAACTGGCGGTTATCCAGGGCAAAAAGCTTTGTTGTCCATTCACCCGGCTGTGTTTCATCAAGAGCCTGTTTCAATGTGTTCAGTCTTGCATCCATATTATCAATCAGGCTTAGTACCTCCGCTTCCTGAAGCATCGGCAGAACAGGAGAACC
>JAFYCG010000269.1 GCA_017539825.1 Solobacterium sp.
CACATATTCGGAGCCTGGAATGCCATGACGCTTGCATCTCCGAAGACTTCCTGTGCCTCTTCGCTTACCCATCCGACACCGCCTCTGTTAGCGAGGATCTGTGCAACGTTGTTGTTTGTATCCTTAACCGGGAAGTCACCTTCACCATTGCCATGGAAGAAGACGATCAGCTTGTCATTTGTCCCCTTATGGAACTGGTAGTTGATCTCATCCTGGACATCTTCGAACTTCGCGAGTTCTTCGTTTTCAAGATCCTTCCATGATGCTGCTGTGCTGAAGTATCTTCCGTCATAAACTTTTTCTTCACCTTCTACAGTAACCTTAATCGGTTTTTCCTGTGTGATTGTGAACTTGAGAATTGCAGGATAGTTTCTGCCTTCTGCAAGCCATGTCAATACAGGTGCCTGATCCTGCTGGAAGTAAACTTTAACGAGTCCGCCTTCAACTTCTGTCTTGACTACTTTCAGTGGCTTTGTTGCATCGTAATATGCATATGGCTTGCCCTTTGCCTGACCATAGTCAACTGTAGATGTCATCAATACCTTGAATGTGTCATTATCTATGCCGCTGACTTCAGCATCACCAAAGTCAACTGTCATATAGTCAACATATTCACCTGCATCTGTTACGATACCTGCAAATTCAGCTTCTACAGGCTGTGGTGTCCAGAGGTAATCCTTTGCAAAGATTGTGAAAGATTCTCTCCATACGCCCCAGTCATGTGCACCGCCGAGCAGATCGAATGTGTAATTCACACCGAGCTCATCGTACATCTTCATATAATCAACAGAAGCAATTCCCAACTTGTTGTTGTAAGCCATATCAACAGCACCGGCTGTGAGATACAGGACGGAATTGTTCAGTGCCTCAACATCATAATGTGTCTTGTCGAGATCCTGAGATCCGCCGGAGAAGCTTCCGAAGTATCCGAATTCATTCGGATATGTCTTAGCCATCTCGTTGGTTGTCATGGAACCCATAGACAATCCACAGAATGCTCTGTCATTTGCTTCAGTGGATACTGCGAAGTTTTCTTCTACACACGGAATAATATAATCTACTACATTCGGAAGAACCTTTTCGTAATCCCAGTTGAAGTATGTATTATTCATTGTTACAGCGATTGTCGGTTCAACTTTGCCGTCTGCGATCAGGTTGTCGAGGATGTTCGGCACTGCACCGATGGACATCCATTCTTCCTCATTACCGCCGCCGCCATGACTGATGTATACAGTCTTGTATGTCTTGGACTCATCATAGCCATATGGCAGATATACGCCGATATATTGTTCTGTTCCGTCGATTGCTGTATATGGTACAAACTGATAAGTGCCTTTCTTCTCATCTGTTCTTTCATAGATGTATTCCTGGCCCTTTGTGGTGTTCTTTGCATCGCCTACGTAGAACAGGCTGTGTCCTGCATCGGAACCGGTTTCCGGATTTGTCTTTGGCATGTTGGCCGGATCCTTCATCGTGACTTTTGTTCCGTCTGCATATTCTACCGTGTAATCATAGAAATACAGGTTGCCCGGCAGTTTGAAACTGAACTCGAATACCTCATCACTGGTTTCTTCCAGTTCATAAACAGCTGTGTCATTGTTCAATCCGCCGCTTGCGTTGAACATTCCTTCTTCATAATGGTCTGCATCATAACATGGTATTCCGCTGTTATCGCCCATTGCCTGGAAATCGCCGACTTCATCCCACTTGAACCACTGGAAGTTACCGGTAAAGGTTACTTTAACAGCGTCTTTTTCATCTTCATCAATATAAGTGAATGAAACATTGTTGCCGTCAACTTTGACACCGGCTTCTTTCTCATCCATATCCAGACGGATGGAAGCACCTGTTTCAGGATCACGTGCATACTTCTTCATGAAGTCCCACATCATCTTTGTAGCAGGAGCATAGTTCCAATGGCCCCATCCATAGATACGGTTCAGGCTGATTTCAACATTCTTGTCACTGGTTAAAACACCACCCTTGATTGTTGCAACATTTTCAGCATTTGCATCAATTGTATATGTTTCATCAAATGGTACCGGATAACCGGATTCAGCAATATACTTCGCATCGAGATCTTCTGCCTTCAGCGGTTCCATATTATTCAGTCCCTGATAAGCCTGAATTGTTGTGATAGGACCGGCTGTTGCATCAACAGTATCATAATGTGCCTTCATGTATTCATCTGCATCACCCGCAAAGAAGATGATTGGGAAGTCATATGCATCTTTGTTTGCGACGACATCTGCATTTTCAGCACCGCCTGTTACACCCCATGCACCGGAATGTCCGGCACCGGCTGCGATATACTTACCGTTCTTCAAACCTTGTACCAGGGTATTTCTTGAACCGGCGGAAAGACCGGAGATATATACACGTGTCGGATCGAGCTGCGGATACTTCTCTTCGATCATTTCGATCATCTTGATAAATGCACTGTCATCATATCCATCACCGGTAGGATTATTGATATCATATATCATCGGCTGATAGGAATAGCCCTGATATACATGGCCCTGCCATTCCGGAGCGATCAAAATAACGCCTTCATCAACGGCAATATTAGCCCATGCAGCTGTATCAACCTGTGTTCTCGGGTCATTTGTATTACCATGCATTAATAAGATTGCAGGAACAGTTCCTTTTTCAGCATTTTCAGCCTGAGCAGGAATATATTCATACCAGAGATTCAGCTGGCCGTCGCCATCGAGATCTTCTGTAACTACTTCTCTCTTCAGACCTGTGATTGCATCCAGAGAATCAAAATACTGATATACTCTGGCCTGGTCAGCTGCATCATTTCCGCTGATCAACGGTCTGGAGTACCATGTACCGATTGTATCTCTGTTACCATCGGAATTATCAATCAGGTTACCGATTCTTCCGAACTTGTTGAGAACTTTATCCCATGCATTCTTGATGCCTGCAGCTGCGTCTTCATCAGCTTTATTCACAACAACGATTTCAAATCTGCTGTCAGGATTTGCATATGTACCTTCACCTGTTTCTACAGCTTTGTTTGCGGCAATATAAGCTGCCGGATCAGCTGCAGAACCGGAAATGTATGTCGGAACGGAAGCTTTTGGTGTTTCACCTGCTTCACCGCCGATCAATGCAAGACCTGCGACAAAATTCATGTAAGGTGTCAGATACTTATTGATGAATGTTGCACCTGAACCAATACCGATGAGCTTGAAGTTTTCACAAACTGCAACCTGCTTCTGAACGATATCCTTGAAACGCTGTACATCTGCTTCAGCATATTCATCACCGATTGGTCTTACAACAAATGCTTTGGAAGCTGTACGGTTCAAAACAGCTGTCAAACCGGAATCATCCAGCAGTTTCTGTGCTTCTTCATCTGTCAATGCTTTGTCAGGATAAATGACAAATGTCGGTGCAGCTACATTATTTTCTGTTTCAATGCTTAGCTTGTCTGCTCCGCTGTACACATATGCTTCATCAATCTGTACCAATGCTTTCAGATATGCATCAATACATGGCTGCTGTGTATCAACTTTTGCCTTGCTGCCTACAGCAGTAAGTTCAATGTCTTCTTCATTTCCACGTAATGTGTATGGAGATCTCATTGTTGTTCCGTTAGCCAGACCGCTGATGACAGCACTCAGGTCGTTGAGGTACTGAATTCCCATTTCTTTTGGCTGGCTGCCATCACCGAAGTCATAGAACTGCTGCCATCTGTGACCTGCAAGAATGCTTGCACCGGTCATATTCTTGACAACATCCTGTAATTTCTTTACGCCATCCTGTAATGCGCCTAACGGGTTATCCCCATACATCCAGAATGCCCATACAAAACCGGAACCGATGGAGTCGCCTGTGAAGACAACTGCCTTGTCCTGCTGGACAATTGCCAGGGAACCAGGTGTATGTGCCGGAATGTCGATAATATCATACTTCAGTCCGTCTACTGTAATGACATCGCCTTCTTTTACAGTATGAACTTTTTCTTTATCAATGGTTAACGGAAGTGGAGTAGCTGTTGTGGAACCAACAACCTTGTTTTCATCAGCCATGTAGTCGTCTTTGCCAATGTAAACCGCTTTCACATTTACATTATCCAGGACGCCTTCTGTAGTAACCATTCTGACATGGTCACTATGGCCGTGAGTGATAATGAATGTCAATGGCTTTTCGCCTGTCATTGCTTCGATGATTGCTTTTGCAGAATCAAACTTCTCCTGTGATCTGAGCACATCACCGCCATCGATCATTACTACTTCATTATCTGTTACGACAAAATACATAGAGGAAGGATTGTTCATGACACCTGTCTTGGTTTCTCCTGTATCTATGTCTACGTAATCAGGTAAATTTGCACCACCAGGACAAGATTTCAATTCTTCGTCCATGTGGTAGACTCCATCCTTTATTTTTTCAACATGATATGCACCAAATTCAGCATATCCGTCTTTTTCCAGAGTCTCAAGGAAAGCAGTTTTTTGAGACTCCAGGTCATTCTCACCTTCAGCGACTTCTTCTACTTCTGTTTCTTCTACTACTTCTTCAACGATTTCTTCTTCGTCTTCAGCAGGAGCTTCCTCAACGGTTTCAACTGTTTCTTCAGGAACTTCTTCTGTAATTTCTTCTTCAGAAATTTCTTCTGCAGGTTCTTCTGCAATTTCTTCCTCTTCAACAACAGTTTCCTCTTCGGAAATCTCAACAGGAGCTTCTTCTTCGATGGTTGCTTCTTCAACAACTTCTACTGTTTCTTCTTCAGGAACCGGTTCTTCAGTCTCTTGTGCTAAAACACCGATTGCATTAGAAGGAACAGTCATCATAAGAGCAATAAAGCCGGCACTTAATTTCTTAGGCCAATTCATTCAATTTTTCCTCCTTACCTAAAAATTATGAATGATTTATGTACGCAAAAACTCGGGCGGTACCTTACCCTTAAACTCTTCACCTCTCTTTCTTTGATACCTAACATGACTATTGTAACATACAAAATTGTGTTTATTCACACTTTTATATCTATTTAGTTTTTAAATATTTGTCTAAATAAAAAAAAGGATGAAACATCCTTCAAATCCGTATAAAAACAGAATTGACGTTGCACATCCCGGCAAACAATCTCGCATACCTAAAAGACATAAATGCGTTCATTTACATCCACGCCGCTCATTTCCACACATTTCTGAAACATGAAAGCACTCAGATGGAGGACATTAAGAATTTTTTCATAAGGATTATTTCTGGTATAAAAAGGAATAATCCCTGTTTTATCATCATTTATGTTTTTGGAAGCGCAAATATAGATTTTTGTTCCTGCGCAATTTTTATACGCATTTGCATATGATGCTTTTGCCACCAGTTCCAAATGATATTCCGTGTATGTTTTGTTCGGCAACAGAAAAATGACCAGATCTTCTTCTTTCATTGTAACGAATTCTTCTTCATATCTCTGCATACAGGAATCAAGAATATATCTGGACGGTATGCCTTTGAACCGTAAAAAAGAAATCAGTGTCACCATGGAGTCACGAAATATTTTCGGACCTATAAAAACAACTTTTCTTGAAGAGAGCATTCTCTGGCACAGATCATTTGCATCACTATCTGATACTGTTGTGTATTTTTTTAAATCCTGTACAAGACCACGAGCCCATTTCATATGGTTTTTGATTGTCAGAACATTTCTTCCCAGTTCTGTAGATAATGCTTTTTTAAATGCAACATATCCTCCGGGTATTGTTTCAGAATTAAAATACGTGGCAACTGTTGACTTTCCTATTCCTGTTGCCTTGGAAATATCCGAAAGAGACAGCTCACCGATTTCAAAAACATGCATCAGAAGATATTCACTCAGACAGAAGTCTATTGTTCCCGGCCTGGCATTTTCATATGATGCTTCTACGTATTCCATCAGTTTCATTGAAGAGTCTCCTTGTCCTTGACATAATTTTCATAATAATGCCATTTCAGATAACGCATAATTTCAATGAAAACTGTATTATTGCCTTCATCATCTCCCTGAAAAGGCAGACGAAAAAAATTAGGATTTATATCGGAATCGTTGAATTGATTCCCTGTCATAACAATTGTATTCGGATATTTTTCCAGAATTTCATGAAATGTATTCTTACAATAACTGAACAGTCTTCCTGTAAAAGAAATCAGAATGATTGCTGCATCGGGATCTTCCACAGGAAAGATCAGTTCTTTGGCAATCGGTGTAGTATAAACACATTTCCCCATTTCAATCATATCTTCCTGATAATGGAGTGTCATCGCTTCAGGAAAAACCGCTCCGATTAATACAACTCTGGAGGATTTCTGTATTATTTCATTAAAAATATCAGCTTCCCTGATGAATTTTTTCTTATCAAATCTGTTATCTGTCAAAAGTTCAATACGATTTAATACATTGTCTTCTGCTGTGATTTCCATATGATGATGAAGCTGTGCTTTTCTGACTTCATGGCTGGATACCATATGTGCTTTTAAATCAGTAAAAGATCTTAAGCCGATCGTTTTGCAAAAACGATTGATTGTGGAGGTATTACAAAAACTGTTTTTGGCAAGATCTCCGGCTTTCAGCTCTTCAAAATGATCATACGAAAGCAGAATCTGTCTGACAATTTCTCTGGTAGTATTATCAGTATATACATTACTCATGATTGCCAGTAATATTGAGATCATAGTATTCATATTGTTGTCTCTCCTCCTGACTATTAAAATCAATTGATATTCATAATTTACAAATTATCCATGTTTTCGACCTATTATTTCTTTGATTGCCTGTTTCATCCATATAGTTGAAACATATTGATCTATAAACATGGAGAAAACGAACATAAAACATAAAATTATGCATGTAAATTCTATCATAGCACATACCATCATTTACGTGCATATTATCGATATCGTACAATATATTTATACATCACGTGTTCATAAAATGCGGTTCATTCAGACATGTATTAAACAAACACATCAAACATGCATACACGCATTTTATAACCTCAGTATATATTCATTACCTAAAACAAAAGGAGGCATAGCCTCCTTTAAAAGATATTCTGAATTTTGATTAGTATCTGAATCTATGATACTTTCCTGTACCATTAATATAATATATTTCTCTTCCGCTTTTCTCTCTCACCCATCCGGTTGTTCCTTTGCCATCGGCATCAAAATGATAATAATATGGAGAATCAAAAATATCTCTTTCCCAGGTCA
>JAFYCG010000270.1 GCA_017539825.1 Solobacterium sp.
AGGTGCAGGATGGACAAAATCAAAATCGCGTTTTTTGATTCAAAGGAATATGATCAACAGTCTTTTATTGATTCAAACAAAGATGATGAATTCGAAATAACATATCTGGAGACAAGATTGACGGAAGATACGTGCAAGCTTGCAGAAGGATATGATGTTGTTTGTGTTTTTGTGAATGATGATGTTAACCGCGCTGTGATTGACAAGTTATATGAAGCGGGTATTAAACTGATCGCACTTCGTTGTGCGGGATACAATAATGTCGATATAGAGGCTGCATACGGAAAAATACACATCGTACGCGTGCCGGCATATTCTCCTTATGCGGTAGCAGAACATGCAATGGCTCTGTTGCTCACATCCATAAGACGCATCCACAAGGCATATATCCGTACCAAGGATTTTAACTTCAGTTTAAACGGACTGACGGGATTTGATCTTCACGGAAAAACTGTGGGAGTAATAGGAACCGGGAAAATAGGCAGGGTATTCGTTGACATCTGTCGTGGTTTCGGAATGAAGGTGATCGCATATGATAAGTTTCCTGCAGCTGATGCCGGGATCGAATATGTGGAACTCGATGAGTTGTGGGAAAAAAGCGACATCATTTCTTTCCATTGCCCGTTGACAGATGAAAACCGGCATATGGTAAATGCAGACAGTATATCAAAAATGAAGAAGGGTGTTGTGCTCATAAACACATCCAGAGGAGCGCTGATAGATGCAGAGGCATTGGTGGATGGAATCAAAGCACGCAGGATCGGAGCCGCATGTCTGGATGTTTATGAAGAAGAATCCAACGTGTTTTTCCATGATTATTCGAACCATATCGTAAATGATGATACATTGGCGAGACTGATATCCATGCCGAATGTGATCGTAACATCACACCAGGCATTTCTTACAAATGAGGCTTTGGCAAATATCGCAGATACGACACTTGAGAATGTAAGGGAATTCTTCAAAAAAGATACCTGTACAAATGAAGTTTGCTATAAATGCGCAAATATCGCAAACTGCAATCAGGCGCATGAAAAGAAATGCTTTTAACACCGATTATATGGAGAAGAAAAACATGGTTTGTTTATATTTTAGCGGTACCGGAAATTCAAGATATGCGGCAGAGTTATTCTGCAGGAATTATGATGAAGAAAGCAGATGGTATTCCATTGAAGATCCGGATGCACTGACGGCAGTGGCAGACGCCGATCTGATCGTATTTGCATATCCGGTTCAATTCAGCACAGTTCCGAAGATCCTGCGCGATTATATTACGCAAAACAAAGAACTCTGGAATAACAAGAAGGTGTTTGTGATCGCGACCATGGGGCTTTTCAGCGGGGACGGTGCGGGATCGCTTGGCCGCATTTTACACAAATACGGCGCGAAAGTGACAGGCGGTCTTCACCTGAACATGCCGGACAGTGTTGCAGACGAGAAGGCATTAAAGAGACCCCCGGAAAAGAACAGGGAACTAGTAAAACAGGCCGAACAGAAGATAAGAGAATCTGTCAGGCAATTGAAAGAAGGACATCCCACACAGGAAGGTATAGGTCTTTTGTACAGGCTGGCGGGGTTCTTTGGACA
>JAFYCG010000271.1 GCA_017539825.1 Solobacterium sp.
ATAACAAATGATTCTCCATCAGCAATATCAACTCTGATAATCACTCTTACCTGCTTTGATTCAGGATCAGTTTCTTCATAGTGATAGCGTTGTAACTCACTATATTTGAAATCCTTATTCTTTATTCCGTAATCCTCAAGAATTTTATGAATATCTCTTTCCGTAACGATAAACATCTTATTCTTCTTTCACACTGACATTGCAGTAGGCATTGTTGAAATCATCATTTTCAAAATCATTCACAAACACACTGTTAATTCTGCATGTCTTACCGCTATAGGTATGCAATGTATAGTCTCCGTTGAAAAACACGCCTTGACCCCCATAAAAGATCATCTGATCCAGTATCTCTTTATATTCAATGATCTCATTTTCTTTGACATCATGGATACTGAAATCAGGTCTGCCGAATTCCGTCATGCCTCTTGTATGAAGCCAATATCCGTTTTCTTCTTCTGATACCAGGATAACAGTGTGATTCTGTGCATTGATCTCTTTTTCAAAGAATCTTTCTTTCCACTCCACTGGTGAAAACAAGGAAAATGTCATCAGATCCAGAATCCCTGTAACACCTTTCTCCGTGAATGCCTGAATAATTCCGATTACATTGCGCATATAATCCAGATTCTGATCTTCTTCAATCTGCCCGCTGATAATCACACAATTCTCTGTAAGCCGGCATGCATCAAACAGTTCCGGATCTGAATCTTTCAGTACATTGCCAAGATGCCCTGCAAAAAATCCATCTATATAATCTGCATGAACTGCCCTGTTGAATGAACGTAACTCGAGTTTTGCGGGAAAACGATCTACATGATGCCGCCCTGCTGATATCTCAAGTTCTTCACCTGTAACACCGAAAACCACAAAAAACAGAAACGGTTTATAGTGAATATCCGTAAAATACTCTCTTTTCTGTATATCCATATGAATGTCCTCTTTATTTGTTTCTTGAAACTATTATATCCGTATAAATGATAGATATGGAATAAAAAAGAGTATCTCATCTTTGCATCATTACAAGATACTCTGTCGTTCCTTCCTGAAGTTTTTTGGTGTCTGTCAGATGAAAACCATGTGCTTCATAGAAACGGATGGAATCCGTATTCTTTTCGATTGCCCAAAGAAATGTGACAGGATAATGTTCTTTTGCATATTCTATCAATGCAGATCCGATACCCTTATTCTGAAAGAAACAATCCACATACAACTCTGCAATTTCATTTCCTTCTATATGAATCAGTCCCTTAACAATGCCGTCATCATACACAAGCATATGGTCAAGAATATCAGAATCTGCATATTTCTTCGCTACAGGCAGCACCTGCAGGATGTTGAAGGAATAAAAATCATCCTGAAAGATAGAACGATACTTCATTCTTTTCACAAATACCAGTATTTCAGCAATTCTGGAAAGATCTTTTTCTGTTGCTTTTCTGATCATTTTCTATTTCCTTTCATTACAAAACCCGAATCATGAAGACACCGGATCCATGCATTTGCGATTGTTTCATGTCCTTTTACAGTCGGATGTGTTCCATCCAGCGTTTCGTATCTTTCTCCGCCTGCAGCAATATCTGCAAGATAACAATGATTCTTCTTCGCTATTTTTCTGATGACATTGTTGTAATCTTCCAGTGCAATGCCGGCAAAACTCTCCGGAAAATGCCATGTATCATTGTTTCTGATCTTTGTGCGCATAAGAGTCCCGCAGACAATCACCGCTTCAGGATAATAGTATTTTACTATTTTCAGCATATTGTCATATGCCTCTTCAAAAGATTCATTTGACGAATTGCCTTTCAAATACAATATATTGCGTTGTACGTTAACACCGGTACCGAAATCGTTGAATCAGATATAGATCAGAATGATATTCGGAATATGTTCCTTTGTCCTTAGATTTACAAGTCTTTCTCTGCTTTCTCCTGCAGGAAATACCTTTCCGGATACTCTGCTGCCCGAATAGGCATTGTTTACACAAAGATATGCGTGCAATGCCTGATTGACCTTTGCCCACCAAGTGTCATAGACAGAATGCATTTCATTTCTTTCCTGCATTTCCGCATCATAAAACACTGCATATCCCTCAGGATTATATCCTTCAAATGTGCTGATGGAATCACCGATGATCGATACAAGTCTCATATGATCCTTCCTTTGATAAAGTCCTCTGTTTTCTTCCGGACAGATTCTTTTCATCAGCTTTCTGTCTCTTCCATCGTTTCAAGATTCACAGATTCCTGTGATTGTGAAATAGACGGAGTCGGTTTGATCACGGTCTGATACTGATCTTCGTATACGATTTCGCCCGGTGTATTGGTATAGACGAGATAATACGGAACATTGTATCTTTCCAGCAGCCATAACGCCGGACGGATCATCTTCATCATTTCTTCAGAATTCTCTGTTTTGAACCAGCAGATTACAGCTTCCTGATTTTTACACTGGGGTGGCCAGGGAAAATTTTCCGCAAACCAGCTGTCAATCTCCATGTAAAGATCCGCATCTTCTTCCTCCATGGCCTTGTTACGTATCATATCCATACACATGCTGAAGATGCCCTTTGCATGCATTGTATTTCTTGCAAGATTTTTTCCTTGTATCCGGACATATTTAAATTCCAACCGTTTCATAGCTCCTCCTCGCCTACCTGCATTATTATCGTATTTCAATATCTCTTTCAATAATATCCTATTGCTTTGTAATTATTTCTTTGGATAAAAAGTTCAATCCACAAGATGATATCCATCCCTCGCATGACGAAGAGCCGCTTCCATTTCAGCTGCATCGGTCCAGCCTGAGAAGGATTGAGCATAAGAAAAACCTTGTGTATATCCGAAGTTAAAACCCTGAAGGTTTCCATAGTTAGCTGTCACGACGCCATCTGCCGGAATTTTTAAATCACTGTAACGGCAGGCTTCGTAACCGGTAAAGACAGATCCGTCAGCACGTGTAACATTTACTTCATATGTGTCATAGAGTACATTATATTCATATCCGACATTTTCATCCGAAATGAATAAATACATACGATAAGGCGTATATGTAAGATCCTGTGCAAGTTCTGAAGAAACAATATCATTCCAGTCTTCACGGATCAAACGTTCGGTATTGGCATGAATAGCAGAAAGATTCTCTTCGCTCAGCTGGTCGGATGAAACCACCCACACTGTCAATCCTTCTACAGTAAACTGTTTTTCGGAAGGTTCAAATCGCCAGCCGGCAGGTGCTTTTGCCTTTACGGTGACAATATCACCATTACTCAGACCAGTCTCCGGGGTCATTTCATACTTTACCGTATTGTCATACTCTGCTGTATTGCTTTTTGAAATATGCAATTCAGCCCTTCCTTGTCCGGACATGCCTGAAAATGTAACACTGACACCTGTGAACGGATCTGCTGTGCGGGGAAAAACAAGTTCACGCATCGGAGATCCGGGGATGAACAAATTAATCAGACAGATTCCTGCGATTACACATAGACCGATAAGCCAGCCTTTGAAACTGCGAATACGCTGTCTTTTTCTCTGCAGATCTTTGATGTCCTCTTCTGCACGGGCTCTCGCCATGAACCTTTCATATTCCTTCTTGGCAGTCTCGTCCTTTTTGATGAGTATTTCATGTCCGCAATACGGACAGATTGCTTTTTCATTATCTGCCGACAGTTCCATTCTTCCTCCGCATGATGGGCATACAAGTGAGAATGTCTCCATATTTTTTTGCGTCATACTATTTAATCCTCCTGTTGTGTTTCTTCAGTGTTTCAATATCTTATCCATCCGTTAACGAATATTCACGCATTGTGGCATCTGAAACATATTTTTAAGTGTACATGACGATACAGTTATAAGTGTTATATGATCTTTCCGATAACATCATCCGGCTGTATCTGACTACTATGATTCTCTTTGTACTTCATCATATTCACTGAGCTTATCTTTCAGTTCTTTTTTTGTTTTTATCAACTGATATATTATATATATTCCGTATGGTACACCTACCAAAAGACATAGAAGTGATACTCTGGTTAAATACCTCATGTCTGCTTCGGTTGCTCCCATTGACGGGCATGCGATTTGAATATAGATAATAAACCCGATCAGGACGAGACACAGGATAATTTTTAATATCAGATTTGTATTCGTATTCACCAGCTTTTTGTTGATCTCCCGGATTTCTTCCTGTCTTTTTTGCTCATCAGTTATTTCATCATAATCCATCACACTTTCACCTCATTATCATTTCCCTGTTATTACATTATACCTTAACATTTTAATCCCCTTCGCTGATATGTGTAAAATAAATTGTATCTTTTTCAGAATATGTATTGGTATTTTTTCTTCAAATCTTTCTGAAACAGGGAATGCAAGAATATATTAAAAAGACAGGTCTATGCAAAAAGAATGGGCAGGAAAATAAGCCATCACTTATTCACCTGCCCTTTTTCAAAATCTAAATATCTTCTACGTTACAAAACTGAACCATTATTGTTCAAATGTGCCATAAGCGGCAATTGCCTCATCAATGGTCATTTGGCCTGTTCCGACACGATAAACTGCCTGTCTTAATTGTATGACGGCATCATCTGTCAAGCCGAATTCTTCCGGTGACAGGATTCTTGATTCCGGAACAGCACCGAATGCGGAATACATAGTGTTATAAGAGAGATCTTTTGTCGGTGACAACAGACCTTTGTTCTGTGCCATTTTATTCAGTTCCTGTGTTGTGATCAGGAAACGCATAAATTCATTGGCCATGTCCAGATTCTGACTGTCTTTGTTGACAGAGAACTGCAGATTCGGAATGTCAAGGAAGTTAGCACCCTCGTCCGACATCGGAACAGGAACAAAGGAGTATGTAAACGGATTGTCAATAAATGCTTCGGAACGGCTCTCTCTTTTCTTTGTTCCGGAAACGGTATCTCCAGAGCACATCATCATAGGTACATCACCTTCAAAAAAGCGAAGAATGACCGCATCATAGTTGTTTTCAATCTCTGCACAGGCCTCAAGATTCACACATCCGTCATTCAGGAACTGCGTAATCTTTTCAAGGGAAGGACGCATATATTCACCTGCTGAAGCATCAAGTGCATTCAGTTTTTTGACAGCTTCTGCATCATTCGCTACTGTTCCGCAGAAGAACGGATAAATCGTCAAAGTGAAAAGTGAAGTTGTCTCCTTTTGAGAGAAGCCCATCATCGGATTTTCATAGCCTTTATCACGAAATGCATTACATACTTTTACCATTTCCTGATAAGTAGTGGGAACACTCAATCCTTCTTTTTCAAAAAGATTGTTGTTGACAAGCATGCCATAGGTGTTTGCGAATACCGGAACCATCGGAAGCGTACCATCGTCTGTATTCAGAATGATATTGCTGCGGATACAATCAAGATTCAGTCCCAGTGCAGGATCTGCCAGATTCTCGGCATGATCGATCGAAGACTTATATTGATCACGGCCATACATCCAGGAATAATTGACATAAATATCCGGAGCGTCGTTACCGTTCAGCACCGTACCGATCATGTTGTTGTAATCATCAACCTTTGTAAACACCAGTTCCACATCGGGATAATACTCATTAAAACTGTCAAATTCAGCTTCCAATGCTTCAAAATTGTCATACCCGCCGCCGACAGTGATATGGCACTTAGTGGATGTATCCATAGACGGCTTAAAGCCTTCTTCGGTCACTGCTTCCGGCTTTTCCGTACTGCATGCAGCCATAACCGGGATCATCAACACAGCCAAAAACACACGCATCATTTTCTTCATCATTGTCCTTTTTCCTCCATGATTCTTCGTATTTCCTTAATAACAAGCTTAATATCTACAGGCTTTGCGATATGCCCGTTCATTCCCGCCGACAGGCATTCAATAATGTTTTCGGAGAATGCATCTGCCGTCATCGCAACAATCGGGATAGAGGCTGCCCATGGATTCTCCAGTTTACGGATTGCTCTTGTAGCATCAAGACCATTCATCTCCGGCATCTGTACATCCATAAAGATCAGTTCATAACTGCCCTCTGCTGCTTTGCTCATCATATCCACACAAACCCGTCCGTTCACTGCACGCTCAGTCGTAATTCCAAACATTGCCAGTATGGCAGATATGATTTCCCAGTTGATATCATTATCCTCGGCAACAAGGATATGCAGACCCTGCAAATCGGAATAATCATCTTCCGGTTCCTGGGATTTGGATTCTTTGCCGATGAGATCGTTGATCTTATCATAGAGTGTAGAGCGGAAAAGCGGCTTGCTGAGGAAGCTGTTCGCACCTGCCTCTTTTGCCTTGTCTTCAATATCGGACCAGTCATAGGAGGATATCAGTAAAATCGGAACTTCTGCATCTATCTCCGAACGAATCCTTCTGATTGTTTCAAGACCGTCTATTTCAGGCATTTTCCAGTCAACAATGATCACATTATAATTCCGTCCGGCAAGATGCCTGTGCTCTATCATGCCAAGTGCTTCCAATCCGTTATGTGCCTGTTCTGCTGATGCGCCAAGAGATTCAATAATTTCAGCCGTTGTCTGAAGCATGGTCTCATCATCATCTACAATCAGAACGTCAATAGAGTCAAGCTGCATATCTTCACGCTGTCTGTCAGCTATCGGGATATCCAGTACGACGGTGAAGGTTGTTCCCTTGCCCTGTTCACTCTGACAATCAATTGTTCCGCCGAGCAGTTCAACCATCTGCTTTGTAATAGCCAGACCGAGTCCGGTTCCCTGAATACTGTTAACACGGCTGTCTATCTGTCTTGAGAAAGGCTGATACATGTTTGCCATGAATTCCGGACTCATACCAATACCTGTATCTGTCACAACATAGGTAAGCTTTATGCAATTAGGCTTTTCGCTCTTGTCTTCGTGCAGATACACACTGACACGTCCGCCCGGTTCGGTATATTTGATAGCGTTGGAAAGAATATTGATATAAATCTGATTCAGACGGAGCTGGTCAGTATAAAGATATTCCTTTTCCATCTTATTGATGTTAAAACTGAATTCAATATTCTTTTCCTTGATCATCGGTTGTGAAAGATTAACAAGGTTCTCAACCGTTTCAACGATGGAGAATGTCAGAGGACTCAGTTTCAGCTTTCCGCTTTCCACCTTGGATATATCCAGAATATCGTTGATCAGTGTCAGAAGATGGTTACTGGCAAGACTGATTTTACGAAGACTTTCGCCTGTTGATTCCACATCCCCGAGATTCTTCTCGGCAATGGCTGTAAGACCGATAATGGCATTCATCGGCGTACGAATGTCATGGGACATGGTAGAAAGGAAATCTGTCTTTGCCTTATTTGCAGATTCGGCTTCTCGAGCACTGATCTGAAGACGCTTATTAAAGTAAAGCATATAGAACAGGTCACAGAGGAACAGTATCAGCAAACCTGCAGAAACAAACCCGATCAGGCGCCAGTTTTCGGTATTTACATTAAGATCTGAAGCCGGTACAAGACCAAGGAGTGTCCATCCGACTGTAGCTGTAACAGGGGTAAAGGCCAGTATGCACTCCTGTCCGTGTGAATTTGTCATTGTAACAGAACCGGTTGTTGAAGTAATTCTGTTGAAAAGTTCACTCGAAGATTCAGGATCTGTCGGATTATAGGATTTATAAAACTCAAAGAAACTGGAGTTCTTAAAGCTGTATCCTTTCAGGATATAATCACCGTTGGCATCAATCATGGATAACTCAGCATTCACCAGCTCTGTCTGCGGAAAAACCCATTTTTCTTCGAGTACCGAGATAGGAATGACTCTCAACAAAACCGCATCTGCGGAAGAACCGCTTTCTGAATCATAAAGTGTAACACGGTTGCAGAAAGCCAGTGATTGTTCACCATTCATCGGATTGGTGTAAGTACGTGTTATGTTGACCGATTTGCCGATTTCATCAATCCAGTCCACATTCTTAAGAAGATCAATCCGTGAATAAGACACAGCATAATCAGCATCAGTACCCTGCTTCGGGCGTGTAGAAAGACCCGTAAATGTATCCAGGGAAATCAGATGTGCAGAGGTATTATCAAGCACATGTGAGCTGCGGATATACTCTGCTGCTTCTTCCATTGACATGTTCCTATGGGTGATATATTGTGCCCATATATCGCAGATTCTCTGCTCACCTTCCAGATAATTCTCTGTCACCTGTTCCATGGTGACTGTTGTATTCTCGAAATGTTCGGTCTGCCTGTGGAATGAGTCTCTGCTTTCAAATCTGGAGTAGAGTACAACAAAGATCAATATGGAAGCCATAATAACCACATTGATTATGATAATAAAATTCTTTTTCATACTCTGATCTCCTATAAAAGCTAAGCCATAATTACCGGTTTACAAAACCTTCCTACTTTGAAGATTTGATCAGCTTCCGGTAAACAGCAGTAAATGCCTGTGATCATGCACTTTAAATATCGTTTTCTATCTGTGTTATAAGTCCCTGACAAATGGACGAAAGTCAGCTAAGTTTAATTATCGAGCAGGTTTGACAGCTCCTGTTTCAAATATCAGCTTATGACGTCATAAGTATACCATGCACATGCCAACTTTTCCACTCTGCAAAAACACAGTTTCCTTTATCTCTTTGCAGCCTCATTTATTTCAAAGCATTGTTTCTGTTTATATCGAGTACCCTGTACTGTATTCCTTTTTCTTCCAGTTTTTTAAACAGATCATCTGCGTTATTCTCCATTTTAAACTGCAGTTCTTCCGGATATAGCGGTATGATCTCATAGAAGTTAATCACTTTACCGGAAGACATGATCAGTCTGATATCACCCTTTTTGTTTTCAGCAAATTTCAATACGACACTGTTGAATCCTGTATTAGTAGCGTACGTAGAACCTTCCTCATCCGACTGGGTCGTATGCCCGTAACAGAGCCATGTATCGTACCAAATCGGTAAACGTGCTACATCTTTTAATGTCCTGATCGGCCAGTAGTCCGTTTCTTCCCCACTGTCAAGGTTCCATTCTTTCGGTAAATAGATTACATACTCTGCATAATCAAGTTCATACTTCTTCCACTTTTCGGGAATATTCATCTTATATGCACCCGCTCCCATTGTAACAAGCTTATAGTAAGGATCCTCTTCTGTCGGTTCTACAATACATACATCCAGATGAATATCCGGAGAGGCGATTTCATGGAAAACATTTTTGTACTCTCCAAAAGCCTCACAGATAAAACCATCCAGCTCTTCAATTTCCGAATCCGTATAGAGATATTGCGGTATCTGCTGATTTGATTCTTTGTTTTTTTCCTTTTTCTTAAACTTATCGAATAACCCCATACAGCCTCCTTCTTTTCTGATTGTACTTTTTCAAATGTCACATGTTTTATTTCATTTTCTATTTTACGATATAAAAGAAATAACACAATGCAAATTATACGATTTCACTTGCGTGACAAACGGACTTTATCCTCCTGATATCCGTAACTGTCCTTATCATAAGAAAATCCCATCTCCACAGATGATTTCTTTTTACATCTGTTTTGACGGGATTATTTCAGTCATTTCTATAAATTATAAATATCTGTATCTGACTGTATTATTCCGACAGTGTTTTTGCGATACTTTCTGCCGCAAGTTTTCCGGAAGTTACAGCCCAGCCGTTATTTGCACCGGATGGTGAGTCATCACCCATGACACCACCGACAAGCTCGCCAGCTGCGAACAGGTTGCCGATGACATTGCCGTCTTTGTTGATGACATGCAGATCTGTATCGATCACAAGACCGCCCATTGTTGTTGCAAATCTCGGCTTCTGTTCAACGATGTAATACGGACCTTCTCCGATCGGCATTGTCATATATTCAGGAAGTCTGCCGAATTCCGTATCTTCACCTGCTGCTACATAACCATTGTAGGTTTCTACTGTTTTTGCAAGTTCTGCTCCGTCTACACCTGCAGCTGTTGCAGCCTCTTCAATCGTATCACCATGTCCGAATACAGGTTTGGATGTGCCGTTTGCCTCCAGGTATTCATCAACACTGTATCCTACCGCATCTTTCCATACGTCGAATGTAGCCTGGTCCATGACAAGATAGAGCTGCTGTCCTGTCTGCTGCAATTCTGTTTCAAGGATTGTTCTGTTGCTTGCTTTTTCGTTGACAACTCTTTTACCCTCTTTATTAACAAGAATTGCACTCATCTTCCATGCAGGGATATTACCGTTAATTGTGGATTTTGCGATACCTTCAGAGACTTCAATTCCGTTTGGATAACGCTTGCCGTATTCAAGCAGTCTTGTATCTGCGTTGATGTCCATTGCCATGAGCAGGCCATCACCTGTAGAAGAAACAGGTCCGTAGTAAAGGGCATTCTTCATATCGCCTTCCAGCAGATCTTTATTGTAGCCATAACCGCCTGTTGCAAGCAGAACAGCTTTTGCGTTGATTGTATATTTCACTGTATCATCTGCAGCAATGACACCTGTGACATTGCCTTCTGCATCTGTGATCAGTTCAGAAGCACGTGTGTTCAGCAATACGGTTGTTCCGCCTTCTGTTACCTTAGTACGCAATGCTTCACCTGCTCCTGCACCACCGCCTGTATAGGCAAGCTCACGATCATGGGAATATTCAGCTAGCTTATGCAAGCCGCCTTCCAGATTGTATGTGACACCGTTTGCCTGCAGCCAGTCGCTTGTTTCACCGACATTGTCCGCATAGAGCTGAATCAGTTCAGGAACATTCAAATTTGCACCGTTAGCCATGAAGTCAGCGACCATGCTTTCGCTTGAATCATCTGTAACGCCCAGGTCTTTCTGCATCTGTGATCCCATAACAACCTGGTTACCGCCGGAAATGGATAATGCACCACTGATGATTATTCGCGTATCGCTGCCTATGGTAATCTTAACAATGTGAACGAAAACCGCACCCCGGGCAGCGATGGCGACTGGTCGCCGGCAAAGCAAACACGAGGTGTAGTTTCTACAAAACAGG
>JAFYCG010000272.1 GCA_017539825.1 Solobacterium sp.
CAGGAGTTTTCTCCGAATGCGGATTCCATGACTTGAATATAACGATCAACATTTTCATTCTTTACAAAAGCCTGAATGGTTCCGGCAAAACCGCCGCCATGTACTCTGTAAGCTTCCTCTTCGGATAATACCGCATCACTTAATGCAAGCGCAATCGCTACAGGCTGTTCTTTCGTAGCACCCGGAACGTTGATATTCTGCAAGTACATATAGGAAGAATGTCCGGATTCCTTAACAAGTTTCATAAAGGAAAGAATGTCATTTGCCTTTAAAGCATCTCTTTCCTTCTTGGCACGTTCTGTCTCTTCCACGAAATGATATGCACGCAAGAAAGCCCTGTCTCCGCATGCTTCACGGATCTTCTTAACATTCGCAATCAGTTCATCCAGACAGGACTGGCTCAATACTTCATGTCCCATGACTTTAGCAGCTTCCTTCATTTCAGCAGGAACAGCGGCGTATTCACCGCTTAATTCTGCATGGCTGGCTTTGACATCCGTCAGTATCAGCTTATAGCCATAGTCGGCAGGATTGAATGCAACCTTTTCAACAACCGGTTTGGTTGGATCTTTGAAATCAATTGCGGCAAAAGAGCCTACTGAACAAGCCATCTGGTCCAATAATCCGCATGGTTTTCCGAAATACACATTTTCAGCATACTGCCCATTGATCGCAATTGTCTCACTGTCAATCTGATTATCATTGTAAAGGCCGTTGAAAATTGTTCCCAGCAATACCTCAAATGCAGCGGAAGATGACATACCTCCGCCCGGAATGACATCACTTTCTGCATATGCCTGGAAACCGCCGATTTTATATCCTCTTTTTGCCAGACCTGCAGCCGTTCCCCTGATCAGAGCTTCTGTAGTATTTTCTTCTTCTTTGACAATCTCAAGATTGTTTAAATCTACAGGATTGACGGAGAAACCTTTGGATGCATAACGGACAATTTTGTCTTCGCTCGGAATAACCACTGCCACAACATCCAGATTGAGGGAAGCAGCAAGAACCGCACCCCATTGATGGTCAGTATGGTTGCCGCCTACTTCTGTTCTGCCCGGTGCACTGAAGATTCTTGCATCCTGATCACCAAAGAGCTTCTTTGTTTTGTCAAGGATGTCACAATAACGCTGTTTTTGGAATGCAAGGGCCTCTTCTCCATACAGACGGATCAGTTCCTCATCCTTTTTTCCTGCTTCGATCGCTTTGATCTGTTCACTAACTTTCATACTTCTTCCTCCATTATCTTGCCATTTTTGTAAATGCGTCTCTTGCCGCATTCTGTTCTGCCTGTTTTTTTGTATTTCCGCGGCCTGTTCCCAATACCAGACCGTCTACGACAACATTCATAACAAATTCCGGTGCATTTGCCGGGCCTTTTTCAGCCACAAGCTCATAATGCATGGTTCTGCGATTATCTGTCTGCACATATTCCTGCAGCATTGTCTTGTAATCATGCATAACACCTACATCCTCAGGATGCTGAAGGCGTGGTGTAATACAGTCATTTAATATATTATCCACCGCATCCATTCCCTGATCAAGATATAATGCACCAAGCAATGCTTCAAACAGATCCGCAATAATTGCATCCTTGTTTCTTCCGCCTGATTTTTCTTCTCCTGTTCCTAAAAGCAGGAAGTCGTTCAGATGAAATGCACGACAATAAATCGCTAAAGCTTTTTCACATACAAGCTGTGCCCTGAGCCTTGACATTTTGCCTTCAGAAAGATTCAGTTTGTAGATGGCATTGCTTGACCATAACTGCAGCACGGCATCCCCCATGAATTCCAGACGCTCATTGCTTTGCAGATTATGTTCATTGGCATAAGAGGAATGCACAAAAGCCTGTTTGATCAATTCCTCATCTTTCACAAAAATCTTTCTGTTTTCCAACCATTCTATAATATCCATTTATCCACCTCTGATCTCATCCATTCTTGCCCTGACACTGTCAATCATGGCACTGTAATCCGGATGACCCATATGTTCTATCATGTATAATGCATCTTTCCTGGCAGTATTGACAATGCCGGAATCCTCAATGACATTGCCGAGAATAAAGTCAGGTATGCCGCTTTGTCTTGTACCAAGTATATCACCTGGTCCCCTTAGTCGTAAATCTTCATATGAGATTTCAAAACCGTCATTTGAATTGACAAGCACATTCAGACGCTGTTTTACCTTCTCATCCTGATTACCGCTCAACAGCCAGCAATAACCCTGGCTGGATCCTCTTTGTATTCTGCCACGAAGCTGATGCAGCTGCGAAAGACCGAACCGGTCTGCATCGTATATAATCATTCCTGTTGCATTTACCACATTCATGCCCACTTCGACAACGGTGGTACAGACAAGAACCTGTGTTTCATTGGCATAAAACCGGTCCATTGCCTCCTGTTTGTGCTCACTGCTCATCTTTCCATGAAGAATGCCTGTCTTATACGGTGCAAAAAGTTTCGCCAAAGTTTCTGCAGTATCATAAACATTTCTGGCATTATACTCTTCATTTTCTTCTACGGCAGCACATATAACATACAATTGTCTTCCGTCTTTCAGCAATTGCTGAACATCCTTTAAAACCGAACGGAAACTGTTTTCAGGAATATATTTTGTGACCGGTACTCTTCTGCCGGAAGGAAGTGTTTCTATTGTCGAAACATCCATATCACCGAACAATGTTGAAGCTAATGTTCTCGGAATCGGTGTCGCACTTAACAAAAGAAAATCAACATTTTCTCCCTTCTTACGAAGGGCATTTCTTTGCGCAACCCCAAAACGCTGCTGCTCATCTGTAACAACCATACCAAGCTTTTGAAAACTGACTGTATCCTGGATGATACTGTGGGTGCCGATCAGTATGTCAACATTCCCTTCTTCGGTTTCTTTGACAATTCTTCTTTTTTCTGCTGTTGAAAGACCTGAATATAATACTTCAATATGCACACCGGTATTCTTCAGCAATCCCTCAAGAGAGGCATAATGCTGCTGGGCAAGAATTTCCGTCGGTGCCAGTAAAGCAGACTGATAACCTGCCGTAGAACATGCATATAACCCTAAAGCAGCAACTGCTGTTTTACCGCACCCGACATCTCCCTGTACCAGACGGTGCATTGGTTTGGAAGAAGTCATATCCTTCAGAATATCGTTTAAAGCGTCCACCTGCCCTCTTGTCAGATGATACGGTAAATCGGATATGACTTTCTTCACCTTTTGGAGATCTACTCTTCGCGGGCTTTTTAATGATCCGGTATCTTCATTCTTCATCCATTGCAAAGCAATGAAGAACCTTAGAAATTCCTCATATTTCAAAGTCCTGACTGCAAGTTTAACATCATTTTCATTGTCAGGAAAATGAATTCTTCTCAAAGCATCACCTTTACGTAAAAGCTTGTATTTTCTTAAGAATTCCTCAGGCATTTCATCCGGAATATCATTTTCCATGACTTCGAATACCCGTTCCATGCATGCCCGTATTGTTTTTTGCTGAATGTTTGCCCTGGTACTGTATACAGGTGTGATCAGATCGTGTTCTGCAATCGGTTTTGTATCATACGTCGTTGCGGTAATCTTATCCTTGCCGTTATATATACCCTGAATTGTGACAATCTGGTTCAATGCCAGCTGATTTGCCCACGGGCGGTTGAAAATCGTGATTTTCAATACCCTGTCATATGCCATGACTTCAAAATTGGTAGTAGAAAGCTTACCATGCCGCCATGTTCTTGCTGTTTTAACAACTTCACCTTCAAAAGCTACTCTTTCCTTTTCCTTCCATGTATCAAACGGCTTTGTATTCAGCACATCATATCGGAAAGGATAATAGGTGAGCAATTCTTCGGCAGAATGAATGCCTAATGCTTCCAATGCTTCAATTCTTTTCGGTGTCAGCTTAAAACGCCTGTCTGTCAATTCCATGAAGAAATTATATCACATTATTTCCTTTTTCCCGTCAGGATATCCCCTACGATCAGGCCATTGGCAGCCGCCTGGGAAAGGCTTCTGGTAAATCCTGCTCCATCTCCCAAAGCATAAATTCCTTTTGCCTGCTTCAGTTCAAAATTCTCGCAATCCGGTCTTGCACTGTAGTATTTGCACTCGACCCCGTACAGCAGCGTATCATAGTTTGCCGTACCCGGTGCAACATAATTCAATGCCTGCAATGTTTCTACGATGTTATCAAGCTGACGCTTTGGCATACATAAGGATAAGTCACCCGGTACTGCGTCCAGTGTAGGCTTAACCGTGCTCTGTCTGATGCGTGACTGTGTTGTTCTTCTGCCATCCATCAGGTCTCCGAGCCTTTGTACGAGTACATAGCCGCCGCTGATCTTATTGGCTAAACTTGCGACATATCTTGCATATTCTACAGGCTGATCAAAAGGTTCTGTAAAGAATGTGCTGCATAATAACGCAAAGTTTGAATTTTCAGACTGTTTTGCCTTATCCTTGTAGGAATGCCCGTTGACGGTTAATACACCATCGCTGTTTTCTGTTACCACATATCCTCTTTCATTAAAACAGAACATTCTTGTGACATCACCATAATGTCCTCCCTTATACAGGATTTTGGGTTCATAAATACGGGAGGAAAAGTGTTCCCATACCTGATATGGAAGTTCAACTCTGACACCGACATCCACCTGGTTATTTGTCCGTTTGATCGAGTTCTTTTCACACCATGCATCAAACATGCGGTTGCCGATTCTGCCTACCGCAAAGACAATTTTATCGCCATATACGGTTTTATCATTTCCTTTCTGTGTAAAGAAAACCTTATGACTTTCTTTATCAACATCATTGACAATAGCCTGTGTCTCAATCTGAATCTTATCCGAAAGTTTTTCAATCATCTTCAGCATTGTGCTGTAGTTGGCATCCGTTCCTAAGTGTTTTACTTCCGCCTGCTGCATATGCAGATCATACCGCAGACACAATGTCTTCAATTCATCATCCGGTTTGTATCGCTCATTTGAAGCACCACACTTCATGAGAATATGATCTGCCTGATGAATATAATCCAGCACTTCCTTTGCATCCATGACAGAAGGCAGCCATCCGCCATATTCGGTTGTAATATTGTATTTTCCATCAGAGAATGCACCAGCACCGGCCATTCCTTCCATAATCGAACAGGGCTTGCATTTTATACATTTTTTGACTTTTCCCTCTAATATCGGACATTTTCTGTCTTCCAGTGCTTTCCCTCTTTCCAGGATCAATACAGATAAATCTTTTTTATTTTCCATTAAGCGCCATGCGCACATTAATCCGCCGATTCCGCCACCGATGATAATGACATCATATTTGTCTTTGATATCCATATTATTTCCTTTCCGGCCATTTTAATAATTGATCCCCTTTAACCAGAAAAGCTCTTTTAGCGATTTCTGCCAAAGGGGTGTCTGACAGTGAATCCGAATAAAAAGACTCGATTACACCGTCTTTGTATTTTTCATAAAATCTTCTGACTTTTTCTTTTCCGTGGCAGTTTAATCCGTTATATCTGCCTGTCTTGATATTGACATCACTTGCCATGCACGAACTGATTCCTGTCTTCTCGCAAAAGGAAGAAATCAGAAATTCAGGAGAAGCGGATATGACTACATCATCTTCTTTCTGTGTATCTTTATACCATTGCTTGACATGATCCAGATGGGAGGATGTATAGTCCTCTACAGCCTTCTCCATATCATTGACATAGACAAACATGTGATACAGATTTTGTTTAAAAGCCAGTTTCGGCATAATTCTTACACCATATAATAAACCGCATAAAGCAGTACGGGGAATACTGATCAAAGTCTTCGGATAGTTCTTATAGAGATATAAAACAAACCCGAATGTTGAATCCCCTCTGTAAATTGTGTTATCCCAATCGTATACGTTCATAATTCTTTTTCCTTTATAAGCTCCACATCTCCATAAGTCGCCGCATCATCTGCACTTCCCGGGTAAGTGCTTACATTTAGGCAAAACTTTTCTTTTGTTTCACACTTTACATAAGAACCATTATCGATCACAAAAAGGTCAATATGATGTTCTTTGCAGAAAGGAAGAAGTGCTTCATCCTCTTGTGTGAATTTGTCAAGAATAACAGCGGTTTTTCCATTCAGCCTGAAGAAATAATGATTATCACATTTGAACCCGTACATGTCGTTTTGTAACATCCATTCCGTCAAAGACGCCAGTTTTTCCAATGCGTCTTTTTTATTCACATTTTTCTTCATGATATACCAGTCATAGCCGGTTTTGTTATTTGTACCGTCAAGTTCATCATCGTACTTTCTGGTGATGAAATAATCATCCATGACTTCCCGTAAAGCTCTTCCTTTTCGCAAGCCATCTTCCCGAATCTCAGGATCCAGTCTGTCATTTGTTTCAGAATTATTTTTTTTCCTGAAAAATGTAAACATATTTATCTCCTTTGCGAACTATACAGATGCGGTTCTTTCTGTTCACCCTTCCATTTCAACCGGAACAGCATCTCCTGTTCCGCTTTTGCATAAGCCTGTATTTTGGAAATATCCGTATGTGATTTTTCTGCCATCATCTGCAGATATTCCACAAACAGCTCTCCTCCGCCATACCGTGATAACCGGAACAGTTCTTCAAACACTTCATCCTTTACGCTTTCACTGTTATTTTTCAAATGTGTATAACGCCATTCTGCTTCATCCCAGATCTTGACAATTTCCGAACACAGGAACATCTGATGTTCAATGTAATAGTCCTTGCTTTGAGGCAATCGTTCTGTCTGCATGTTGAAACAGTTGATCATGATGTAACCCTGATCACATAATTCGTTGATATGATCGGATTTAAGAATCATCAGCTCAAACATAAACAGATTCTCTGCTTCATTTTCCGTAAATCCGATATCTTTCAACCTTCTGCAATATTCGTTTTTATAGGCTTCTTCATGCGTCTTTTTGTATCTTGCCACAAGCTGTCCGGTCATCAGCTTTGCACATTTTTGCATCGGATCATCTGTGACAGGCTCTATAGACATATCATTTTCAAAAGTCTGATTGATGATACCGGGGCCAAGAACTACACCGGCACATTCTCTTGCCGCATTTTTTGCTTCCTCAAAGCTGATCACACCAATATGGATTGTATTCATCATGGAGGTCAGTGTATCATAACTGATAAATAAAGGCACATATTGTTTTCCGGTAGAGACATTCTGCAACAAGCGGATATGCATCATTTTATCACTGGCCTGGGTGGCAGGATGATAATTTGCCGGAATCTGATCCAGACTGAAAATCTTCTTTCCCTGTGCAGCCATCAAGCCGGCTCTGGGATAAAAATGCATATTATAATCCGGTGTATCCAGCTTTGTGGATTCATCTTCACCGTCATAAATGATGGGTACCATGAAGAGATCTTCGGCCAGATTTACAGTGATTTTGTGAATGCCGATATACTGCAATTTCTTTTCAAGTTCCTGCTCATATTTCTTTCTTATGTCCGTATTCTGACACTCCGGCAGAATCTTTTCCAAGTATATTTTATTCACATAGAAAGATTCCCTGCCGGGATTGATGACTATTCCTTCCAGGTTTTGATCTTTCATAATTTTTTTATAAGCTTCTATCAGGAGACCGTAGAAATGTTTATATGTTTCTTCAGGCTTTTTCGTTTTCTCAAATGCAAAACCATCCGTGAACAATGCCAGGTATTCTCTTCCGCGGGGATCTTTAAAAATTTTAAAAGCAATCTTTTCCTTCTCTTCTTCTTTGTAGACCAATGTATACAACTCTGCCACCGCCAGCCTGCCGCAAATATCAGGATAGATATTATAATTCGAAGTGCTATGTTTTTTATAGGAACGGATATCCTGCAGGATCAAAGGATGGATCAAGCCGAATGTATGCATTCCGCCTATGCTGTAAATCTTCTGCATTTCTTTTATAGAAAGATCTTCCTCTTTCTGCAGATGAATCATAACATGTTCATATCCGCAAATCAGGCATTCGCTGAAAAATGACTTCTGTTTTTCGACAGGTATTTTCTGTACAACGGTCTCATTCAGTTTATGTTTTAACTGATACAGCGTTGCATGGCTTTCCTCTGCGAATAAATGAAATGCTTTATCCTCTTCGTACGGCATGTTATATACCGGATCAATCAATACAAACAAATCAAAAGAGCCGAGATGATCTATTGTCTGATCATCTTTGAAACGCAAAGCAGATTGTTCTGCAGACGGTTGAATCTCTTCTTTTTCCTTTTTGATCATGCTTGAAAAATGTGCTTTGAATTCCGGAATGTCTTTTTCCTTGTATATTTTATCCAGCAGAGCCTTATCCAGCTTGAACTCTTCTCTTCCCGGATTGATCATGATTCCCTGAAAGGATTCTCTTTCCCTGAAACTCTTAAAAACGTCCATCAGCAGGTTCGGAAAAGATGTGCTGTCAGGATTGCGGTGCATATATTGCATCATCGCATACTGATCGGTAAACAGACATTGCCATCTCTGCCCGTCAGGCATCTGCGCATTGAGAATTTCAATAACCTTTTTCCCATCCTTTTCCGCAAACGGAGTCAAAAGAACAGCTTCACTAAGAAGACATCCGATTTCATAACGAAGAAGCTCTTTCTGCTGCTTCATTGCCTCAGTTGCCTGTTCCGGGCGAATGAAAATCTGATAATCCGTATGCATAAACTGATGGATCTTTTTAACGATCATCGGATGAACAACACCGCATTGATCTATTGCAGGAAAGGAAATGTATTTTCTTAATTCATCCAGTGTCATTGTTTCTTCAATATCAAGATATACTTTTGCACCTTTATAACCGCAAACCATACATGTAGAAAGAAACATCGGAATGGCTTCTGTCGGCCATTCACCGATATATAATGAAGCATCGTTTATTTCTTCAATCCTGGCATTTGCATCTTTCTTATTTCCGAAAATATAGAATATTCCATTCTCTTCTAATGGTGTTCCGAGATATCTCACCATGATGGTGTAAAGCGTGAACTTTCCAAGATTTGTTTTTGTAGCCGGCACAATTTCCTCTTTTTTAACAACAGGAATTTCCTCTTTTATTCTTTGAATTTCCTTTTTCACCGGTACAGGTTTGGGATTTGTTTTAAAGAGCTCCCCGTCAACACTATAGACTATCCTGTATCCAAGGTATGCCATACCGATGAAAATGATCATATTAATACATAATGCAAGCAACACAATAATATTGAACGCAGTAAATAAAACACTGAAGAAAGCAAAAAATAAACTGACACATCCTACACCGCCGAAAAACAGCAGAATATATCCGATTACCCTTTTTATTTTGTTCCACATGGTACTCCTCCGGAAGAAGATCTATTCCCATGCATTATTATACAACGAAACATTGCTGTCTCACCAGTAACTGAAAAGACGGGAAAAGAAAAACCATCCTTGCGGATGGTTAAGCATTTATTAATACTGAGGCATCTGCGGCATTGGTGC
>JAFYCG010000273.1 GCA_017539825.1 Solobacterium sp.
CAGGATGATCTGATGGTTCGTTTCGGATCCGAAAGAATGGAGGGCTTGTTTGCTTCACTCGGTGATACGGCAATTGAATCCAAAACTGTCACAAAATCCATCTCTTCTGCACAAAGAAGAGTTGAAGGTGTCAACTACGATGCCCGTAAACAGCTTCTGCAGTATGACGATGTCATGAGACAGCAGAGAGAAACAATGTATGAACAGAGAAATTTCATTCTTGAAAATGATGATGTGCATAATGTCATTCAGGATATGTTCAAGAGAGTGATTTCGGATATGGTTGCATCCCATACGGATCTTGAATCCAAAGCCCATGATGTGGATACAAAGGAACTGATTGTTGCACTCAACAATATCGGTTTCAAGGATATCGTCAAGAATGAGGATATTCAGGGAAGAAACCGTGAAACTGTCATTGATATCTGTGTAGACAAGGCATGGAATTATTACGAAGAGAAAATCGAACCGGTGAAATTAAAGATCCGCGGCATTGAAAAGGAAGTTGCATTACGCACATTTGACCGTGCATGGTCCAACCATATTGACACCATGAGCAAGCTTCGTGACGGAATCGGCTTGCGTTCCTATGCGCAGAACAACCCGTTACAGGCATATGTCAGTGAAGGTTTCCAGCTGTTTGAGGATATGATGCGTACCATCGCGCAGGAGATTGTCAGCTTCTGCATGAATGTTAAAGTTGTACCTGCCCAGCAGGAACAGTAAACAGGAGGAATAGATATGGAATTATTTGAAATGAAACAGGGCGTAAGCCAGAGCCAGGCCAAATTGGAGTCGCTTGGCTACTCTCTTTGACCTCGCGTCTAAGGAAAAGAAAATAGAAGAAAACAATGCGTTAATGAATGCAGCAGATTTCTGGAATGATCAGAAAAAAGCACAGCGTATCATCCGTGATACCAACGGAATGAAAAAACTTGTTGAGACACATAAAAGTCTACAGTCTGCCTTGGCAGACCTATCCGAAAGTGTCAATGAACTGGCTTCTTCTTATGATGAAGAGATGAATGAACTTGTACAGGAAGAGTATTCTGAAACGATGAAGAAATTTGAAGAATTTGAGATTCAGGTACTTCTTTCCGGTCCTTATGACAGTCACAATGCCATCCTGGAGATTCATCCGGGAGCAGGCGGAACAGAAGCGATGGACTGGGCAGGCATGCTGTACAGAATGTATGTAAGATGGGCGGAAAAACGCGGTTTCAAGATGACTTTGCTTGACTATCAGGATGGTGAAGAAGCAGGCATCAAATCCGTTTCTTTGAAGCTTGAAGGCGATATGGCTTACGGATATCTGAAAGCAGAAAACGGTGTTCATCGTTTGGTAAGAATCTCACCGTTTGATTCGAATGCAAGACGTCATACATCTTTTGCCTCCGTCGAAGTCATGCCGGAATTTGATGATGATATGGAAATCGAAATTGACGATAAAGATCTGGATATCGTTACGATGCGTTCATCCGGTGCCGGCGGCCAGCATATCAATAAAACCGACAGTGCTGTCAGAATGACGCACAAGCCTACAGGTATTGTCGTATTCTGCCAGACCCAGAGATCACAGATCCAGAACAGAGAAGCATGCATGAATATGCTGAAATCAAAACTTCTGCAGATCAAGATTCGTGAAAATGAACAGAGAATGAAGGATATCAAAGGAGAAGTGAAAGCCAATGAATGGGGATCACAAATCCGTTCTTATGTCTTCTGTCCATACACTATGGTAAAAGATCTTCGTACGGGCTATGAAGTAGGCAACATACAGGCAGTCATGGATGGTGAGCTTGACGGATTTATTGACAGCTATTTAAGAAGCCAGATTGCTGCATAAGATGAAGAAGGAATTTATTTATCTGATTAATGAAAAACAGGATGGCCTGACGATCAAGGCCATCCTGTCTTCATCCTTTTCAAGAAAAGAAATATCACGCCTGAAGTTCATGCAGGAGGGAATTGTTCTGAATGGTGTGAAAGCCAGAACCAATGCGGTTGTTCATGCAAATGATGTACTGAAAATCTGTTTTGATGAGAAGGATCAGATTCATCCGGATAACAGGAATATACCGGATATACTGTATGAAGATGAAGATCTCATTGTCATCAACAAACCTTCCGGCATGCCGGTTCATCCCTCTAAAGGACATGTGGATGATGATGCAGGAACCATGGTACAGAATTATCTGCATGGTGTCAAAATTCATACTGTAGGAAGACTGGATCAGGAAGTATCCGGATGCATGATGTATGCCAAAAGCCAGCCGGCTTGTGCTCGAATGCAAAGACAAAGAGAAAACGGATTGCTGTGTAAAGAATACATAGCTGCAGCGGAAGGAACATTTCCAAAAAGAAAAGATACGGTTCTTCTGAATATGGATAAAGGAAAAGACGGTATCCGCATGGAAGAAAATCCGGATGGGAAAAAGAGCATTACCGAATATGAAGTCCTGCATGAATATGATGGCTATTCTGTTTTGAAAGTCCGAATCATTACAGGCAGAAGGCATCAGATCCGTTTTGTATGCAGTCATCTTGGCCATCCGTTACTGGGGGATCATCTGTATGGAGGCAATACAGACAGAATAAAAAGAGTCGCTTTACATGCATATAAACTGACATTTTTACAACCTTTTACAAACAAAAAAATCATGATAGAGGCACCTGTTCCGGAAGATATTCAGAATTTATTGGAGGGTGTTTGATAGGAAAGAAAAATGCTGATCGGAGGGAACAGATCCCTGAAAATCAGCATTTTTATTGTGAATAAAATAAAAGTGGGGCTTAAGCCACCCAACAAATTTATTATAGCTGAAAAAAAATGCAAATGATAGTCTTTAAATCATGTTATTTTACCGCTACTATATAAGTGTCAAAAGAGAGAGGTACCAAAAATAATAAGAAAGCGAGGTACAGACCATGAAAGAGGTATTGCTCGAATATTAAGAGCCGCTCACTTCAGATGATGCAGAAATTTGAAGAGGGGCGAAGAAGTCTTGAAAAATAGGCAAAAAGGATTCCAACCTATTAGAAAGTGAAAGTCTGCATGAGGACAGACCAATGGACAATTTGATCTGAACAATTAAATATCCAAACCTTTCAGCGAAAGCTGAAAACATAGAAATCACATTTCATGTCCGTGTAAAGAAACGGAAAAGTTAATAAAAAAAGAAAATTAATTCACTGGAAACGTCAATCCAGAAATTGAAAAATGAGTAAAAAAAAGATTTGGAAAAATACAGGTTAAGTCGGATAGCAGCAGCAGGACCTGATCCAAATCTTTTTTATTTTTGTTTTTCAAGGAAATAAATGATGGTAAAAGACATGATACAGCCGATAAACGGCGGTACGGGATATCCGGTTAATGCAGGAACAATGAAAGCACACAGAAGAATCATCACGGTGTGATAGATGATAATCAGCGTTTCCTGATGTATGATTTTCTCACCCATATTCTGTGATATGCGAACAGCTTCAATAAAGTCCGACAGGCGGTTGCGGAATAATACAATATCGGCGCATCCGTGTTCCGTATTGGCCTGCTGGAAAAAGAAAGCGGTAATATCTGCCATCGGTTCTTTCGGATAATTGCCTGTAAGATAGGTAACGGTTTTTTCTTCTTCCGATAATTTCACAAACAGTTCTTTTTTTGCCTGAACCGAAAGCTTGTGCATATAGGGATCAATATCATAGGTTTTCTGCAGATAGGCAGCTTCATCCTCCGTTCCGTTTGTCAGAAACAGAAGATCTATATCATTTTCTTTCAATCTGCGAATGGATTCCTGTACATCCGGCAGTAACATTTTTCTTGCTGCAATCAGACCGATGATTTTTTTACCTTCCGTGTAGATGATGATTCGTTTTCCTTCATCCTTCAATGTACGGATTGTCTCCTGCCAGTCACCTAAATCGATATCACGGGCAAGAAGTTCATCCATGGAACCTGCCTGCAGTCTTTTTGTATCCTGGAAAGACTGTCTGTTCTGTAAGGCCATTGCGGAGAATAAGGAAGGGTTTGTGTCTGACATGCGTACACTCTTCAGATATCGCAGGACAGCTTTGTGGATGGGACGTGATGAGTTGTAGGCAAGGGAATACGCTGTATATTCAAGATATTCTTTTTCTATGCCTTCAGCGGGGATGAAATCGGTCACGGTCAATTGCCTGTCGGTGATGATTCCATCCTGGTCAATGACAGCGGTATCAGTCTTTGCCAAGAGATCGATAGCGGTGCTGTTTTTAAAGAGGATATGCTTCTGCAAGGCTATTCTTGCTGCATTCATTAATACCTGATTTGATGATAAACGGAAAGCTTTTAAGGAAAGACAGGAAAGAATGGAAACAGACACAGTTAGGGCAAAAGAGACATTCTTGCCTGAAAAGAGCCATCCTGATAAGGAGAGAATTGCACAAACCAGAGAGAACAACAGTAAATAACCTTCAAATGAATGGAAAGGAGATTGAAAGGATTCATCATTTGCGGTTTCTTCTGCAAGCCTGACAAAATGCATCATGGCTGTTTCTTCACCGACCTTTTCTGTTTTGATCAGACAGGAACCTTTGACACATTTGCTGAGGGCATACACATACGATCCTTTTGTTTTTTCCAGGATTCTGTTGGATCCGGTCAAGGCGGATTCATCAATTGAAGCGGTTCCCTGTACGATCATGCCGTCTACCGGAATAATCTCATTGGGACGGATCAGAATGACTTCCTCTTTTTTTATTGATTCTGTCTTTTTCCGAGATTCTGTTTTGTCGTGATAGGTAGCAGTTGTATCCGGAATCAGTGAATTCACTTTATTTGCATAAGTATTTTCCTGACTGCTGTGCAGATAGGTCATGATGCAGACATTACAGAACAGAAGACAGGCTGAATAAAAGTAAAAGCTGTGTGCATTCAGATTCAGAAAAGAAAGATAGAAAGCACATAAAAAAACGATAAGCGACAGCAAATACTGGAATATATGGTGGGAATTCTCCGATTGGTAATGGATGAAAACCATGCAAAAATAAGGAATAATGCATAAGAAAGGACTGAATTCCAAAAGCTGCAACACAAGAATCGTTATCAGCAGTAAAAATCCGATCACAAGAAAGGATATATGGGTAAAACGTTTTTCTTCATTCTTTTTTTGTGCATTAAGCGTATGGATATATCCATGGTAACCGCATGCTTCAATTGCTTCAAGGATCTGCTTTTCGTTAAGCACATCGGTATCATAGACTGCTTTGACAATTCTTTCCTTATAGCTGGTTTCGACATGGATCATACCGTTTAGCCGGGAAAGATGGGCTTGTATAGTATCTTCACTTGCTTTAACAAGAAGGTTTTCGATATAAATCACTGTGTTTTTTTGTCTCATAGGAACATTCTAACCAAAAAAAACACATAGTCAATTCATAATAGAAGAAATTTACTGTGGCAATTCAAGCCAATTTGTTTATAATACTACAAGAGGTTTATATCATGAATGTTAATGAAAAGATAAAAAGATTAAGGGAATTGATGGCTGAAAACCAGATTGATATTTATTATATTCCCAATGAAGATGATCATCTGTCACAAGAGTATACAGCGCCTTACTTTCAAAGCAAATCCTTCATTTCAGGATTTACAGGCGAAGCTGGATGCGTCATTGTAACGGATAAATTTGCCGGTTTATGGACAGACGGCAGATATTTTACCCAGGCAGAAAAGGAACTGGAAGGTACATGCATCACTTTAATGCGCTTAAAACAAGAGGGTATTCCCGATCCGCTGGATTACATCATGCAGAATATTCCGGAAAACGGGATTATCGGATTTGACGGAAGAGTTGTCAGTGCAGAAGATGCATTGAAACTGGAAAGAGCATGCAAGGTAAAGCATGCAAAAATGCGTGTCAAAGATGATCTCGTACAGAAGATCTGGGGCAAAGAAAGACCGAATATGCCCAAGGATGAGATTTATACACTTTCCGAAAAGTATACCGGTGAAAGTGTAGAAAAACGTGTTAAAAGGGTAAGAAAGGCCATGACGGAAAAAGGAGCGGATGTCCTGATTCTGACAGCACTTGAAGATCCATGCTGGATGCTGAATATCAGAGGCAATGATATTGCATGCACACCGGTTATGTATTCTTTTGCGATTGTTACCGAAAAGAAAGTCAATCTGTTTATTGACAAGGCAAAGGTCAATGAAAAAGTGAAGGAATATCTGAAAAACAACAATGTTACTCTGAAATCCTATTCCTCTGTATCCAAGGAACTGGAAAAGCTTCATGGAATGACCATTATGGCAGATATGAGCACACTGAATACGCTTTTCTATACAAGCATTGCGGCAGATAATCGTTTGCTGAATATGCCTTCACCGGTTGCCATGATGCGTGCTGTCAAAAACACGACAGAGATCAAAAACATCCGTAATGCACATGTCAAAGACGGTGTTGCTATGGTGCGTTTCATCAAATGGGTTAAGGAAAATGTTGAAAACGGGGATATGACAGAATTGTCTGCACAGAATTATCTGTATGGATTGCGTGCTGAACAGAAAGCTTATATTGAACCGTCTTTCCATACCATTTGTGCCTATCAGGATAACGGGGCAATGATGCATTACAGCGCTACGGAAGACAGCTATGCAAAAATAGAACCGAAGGGATTTTTACTGGTGGATTCAGGCGGCACCTACAAAGACGGAACAACCGATATTACACGTACAATTTCCCTGAGCGAATTGAGCGAGGAAGAAAAGATGTATTATACAAAGGTTCTCAAAGGACATCTGCAGCTTGCCAGAGCGAAGTTCCTCTATGGAACATGCGGTAATAACCTGGATATCCTGGCCAGAGGACCGATGTGGGACATGGATATTGATTACCAGTGCGGAACAGGTCATGGTGTAGGCCATGTATTAAGCGTGCATGAAGGTCCTCACGGAATCAGGTGGGGTATGTCCAACCGCGGCAAACCGAATGTCGCATTGGAACCGGGCATGGTAGTCACAGATGAACCGGGTATTTATCTGCCGCATGAACTGG
>JAFYCG010000274.1 GCA_017539825.1 Solobacterium sp.
TGGAAAATAACGAAGTGTGTGTTTTAATCGATGAACATGCATCTGAAATTCACAGTTTCAAAGACAAAAAAACAGGTATTGAGTATATGTGGCAGGGTGATCCGCAATTCTGGAAAGGCCGTAATCCGACATTGTTCCCGATGGTAGGCAGCACCTGGGACAAGATCCTGCATATCGACGGTAAAGAATATAAGACCGGAAATCACGGCTTTACAAGAAACAGCACATTTACCTGCATTGAACATACGGACTCTAAGATTGTTATGGAACTGAAAGACAGTGAAGAAACACTGAAAGAATATCCGTTCCGTTTTACACTGCATATCAAATATACTCTTGAAGGAAGAACACTGACCATCAACTATTTCATTAAAAATGAGAATGACAGAATTATGCCGTTTAACTTTGGCTTGCATCCTGCCTTTAACTGTCCGATTGAAGAAGGCAAATCCTTCTATGATTATAAAATCGCTTTTAACAAGGCTGAGGATATCGACTGGCTGGATACGAAGATGGACGCTACAACCGAACTTCCGTTAAACAAGGATGCACTTGCAAAGACGGTTATCATCGCTGATCCAAAGAGCACAATGAGCTCTCTGACAGATGGAACACATTCTGTTGATGTAGCGTATGAAGGATATGAATGGCTTGCTTTCTGGTCACCGAATGCACCGTTTGTCTGCATTGAACCATGGCATTCTCATACGGATTTTGAAGAGGTTAAAGTACCTTTTGAAGAGAGGGAAGGAACCATTCATCTCGAGGCAGGAAAAGTATTCGAAACATCTTATTCCATCACGATCCGTTAAGGAAAGGTCTCTATGTTTAACATCATCATAAAAGAAAACTATGCCCAGGTCAGTTCCGAAGCATTCCGGATTATGCGGGAAACAATCCGTAAAGAAAATCCTGTATTAGGGCTGGCAACGGGATCAAGCCCGATCGGCTTATATAAGAAGATGATCGCCGACCACAACACAAACGGCACCTCTTATAAGAATGTCACTACATTTAATCTGGATGAATACATCGGACTGCCTAAAAACCATGATCAAAGCTACTGGACATTTATGCATGAGAATTTATTCGACAACATCAATGTCAAAGAAGAAAATATTCATATTCCTGAAGGAGATGTTGAAGATGAAGAAGCAGAATGTCAGAAATATGAAGAACTGTTAAATCAATATGAAATTGATCTGCAGATCCTCGGCATCGGTACTGACGGTCACATCGGTTTCAACGAACCGGGTACACCGTTTGACAGTGTCACACATATCGCTGAATTAGAGGAACAGACAAGAACTGACAATGCCCGTTTCTTTGATGATGATATAGAAGCAGTGCCGACACATGCGATTACAATGGGACTTGTCAGCATCATGCGTGCAAAAAAGATTATTGTAATTGCGACAGGTGAAAACAAGGCGGATGCAGTATACGGCATGATTAAAGGGGAGAAGAGTGTTGATTGTCCCGCTTCCATTCTGCAGGATCATCCCGATGTAACTGTTATTCTCGATACTAAGGCTGCTTCGAAGGTGGAAGCATAACGCTTTTGAAAAAGATGTTTCTATGGCATAATAAAGCTGTACAGGAGGACTATACTGATGAAAATTATTGAAACAGAAAAAGAATACGATGCTTTCTTAAGTGAGAATAAGTCCGTTTTTATTGATTTCTATGCTGACTGGTGCGGACCATGCAAAATGGCAGCACCGATCGTAGAAGCTCTTGCCGGAGAATATCCGAATGTAGCTTTTGCGAAAGTTAACGTAGATGATCTTCCGGAAGTAGCTGAAAGATACGGAATCATGTCTATTCCGACAATGATTTCAGTCAAAAACGGCGAAGTTGCCGCAACTTCCGTCGGTTTCCGTCCGAAGGAAGCTCTTGAAGAAACGGTTAAAGCAGCACTGTAAAACAAGCATGCAGAGACTGCATGGCATGAGCCATGCGGTCTTTTTTTGTGAAACACATAAAAATACCGAAATTGTTTAGAGATTATAAACAAATTGTTTAAAAAGCATTTGCATTCATGTCTTTTTTCAGTATAATTATATAGGTTTTGTAATTGAAAAAGATTTGTTTACTTTTACTAAACTTGGAAGGGGGTTTTATGATCGATATCGGTAAAAGAATCAAACAGCTCAGAATCAAGAACAGCCTGACGCTGGAAGAGCTTGCTTCACGTACTGAATTGACGAAAGGTTTCTTATCCCAGCTGGAGAGAAATCTGACTGCACCTTCTTTACAGACTCTGGATGACATTTCCGAAGCACTGGGTACAACCATGTCGGAATTCTTCAGTGAGGAAAATGAAGAGCAGGTTGTCTTTACCGCAAATGACGCTTTTATTGATGAACAGGACGACTATGTCATTCACTGGATTGTTCCCAATGCCCAGAAGAATGATATGGAACCGATCATATTGAAACTGCATCCGCAAATGTCTTCGAAAGTCATTGAGCCGCATGAAGGCCAGGAAATGGGATACGTACTCAGTGGAAAGGTATTTCTTTGCATGGCGGATGATCCGAAAGGTATAGCGGTAAATAAAGGAGATACTTTCTATATTAAAGGCGACAAGACACATTACTTGAAGAATAAATCAAACAGGGATGCTGAAATAATCTGGATCAGCACACCACCGGTTTTTTAAAGAGGGGGATTACATATGAAAAAACTGATTGAAGTGAAAAACATCGTCAAGGCTTTTGACAAACAGGTTGTACTCAAAGGTGTATCACTGGATATTTATGAGAATGAATTTGTCACTTTGCTTGGGCCTTCCGGTTGCGGAAAAACAACATTATTGAGAATTATTGCCGGTTTCCTTGATGCAACAGAGGGGAGTGTCATCATGGACGGACAGGATATCGCCAGCATTCCTGCATACAAAAGAGATGTTAATACGGTATTCCAGCACTATGCATTATTTCCGCATCTTGATGTTTATGACAATATCGCCTTTGGTTTGAAGATTAAAAAGATGCCGAAAGATATTATCGATCAGAAGGTTATGCGTATGATCTCCCTGGTCGGTCTTGAGGGCTTTGAACATCGTGATGTAACCATGCTGTCAGGCGGTCAGCAGCAGCGTGTCGCTATCGCTAGAGCACTGGTCAATGAGCCTAGAGTTCTGTTGCTGGATGAATCCCTGAGCGCACTGGATAAGAACCTCAGAAAAGAAATGCAGGTCGAATTAAAAGAGATCCAGAGAGAAGTCGGTATCACCTTTATCTTTGTCACACATGACCAGGAAGAGGCATTAACAATGTCCGACAAGATTGTCATTATGAAAGACGGTGAAATTGAACAGATCGGTACACCGGTACAGGTATATAACGAACCGGTGAATGAATACTGTGCGAAATTTATCGGTGACTCCAACATCATCGACGGTATTATGAAGAAGGATAATCTCGTTAACTTTGACGATGTGGATTATGAATGTGTCGACTATGGCTTTGAGGAAAATGAAGCAGTGGATATCGTCATCCGTCCGGAGGATATTGACATCGTTCCACGTAACAGAGGATTGATCAACGGAGAAGTGAAATCCGTATTGTTCAAGGGTGTTCACTACGAAGTCATTGCCGAAACATCTTCCGGTACCAGCAAGACGGTTATCATGCATGTTACCGCAAACAGAGACATTGAGAATAAAGAAGCTCATGAAAAGATCAGTGCTTCCAACTTCTTCATGGATCTCGAAGATGTAGACAGCCTGACAGATTCCGAAGTTATTGCCCGTGCCAATGCACAGGCATGGAATGATAACGATGAGGATGTATCCCTTACAAAAATCAAGTATCATCTGAAGAACGAAGTCGGTACATACCCGTGTACATTCGGTACGGATGCAGGTACGGAAATCACCATCAACATCACGGTCACAACACCGAAAGTTGTTGAAGATGAAGCAAATGAAGAAGGTATCCAGGCATTTGATTTCTATAAGACAGTAGATGAAATCAAGGAGTCTGTTGCATTGGATACAGACCTTGTCAGATGGGCTGATGCATATGCATGGAATATGGAAGACAACTCCCGTGTTGAAATCTGGGATGTGAAATATGACTTTGATGACGAGACCATTGTAGAAGGTGATTATCCTGTTACATTCTCCACACAGGGCAGAGAAATCAAGATTGAGACAACCGACCGTATTGAAGAAGGTGAACGTATTGGCTTGAAATGGAATCCGGAAGACATCCATGTTATGAGAAAGATGGGGTGAGGAAATGAAAAATTTCAGCAAACTGATCTATCCGTATGTAATCTGGATGACAATTATGATCATTGTCCCGATGCTGATGATTGTATTGTATGCAATCACGGTGAGAGGCAATGATGTATTGACACTGCAGTTTACACTTGGAAACTTCTTGAGATTCTTTGAGGATTCGATCTTCCCGAGTGTCTTGTGGAGATCGCTGAAGATGGCATTCTTCACAACCATCATCTGTATCGCAGTCGGTTATCCTGCAGCCTTCGTTATGGCAAAGATGAAACCGAATAATGCTGCTATGTGTGTATTGCTTGTCACATTACCGATGTGGATTAACATGCTGGTAAGGACATATGCCTGGAGAGGTATCCTGACAAGAATTTCATTAAGCAGTGAGATCAATGTATATATTGGCATGGTATACAACTTCCTGCCGTTTATGATCTTACAGATCTATACTTCTTTATCCAAAATTGATCCGAACCTGATCATTGCTTCCCATGACTTAGGCGCAAATGACAGAGAAACATTCTTAAGAGTTATTCTTCCTCTGTCTTTATCAGGTGTTGTTTCAGGCATTACCCTGGTATTCTTACCGGCAGTATCTTCCTTCTTTATTCCGAAGCTGCTGGGCGGGGGACAATACGTATTGATCGGTAACCTGATTGAAGAATACTTTATTTCCACCGGAGACTGGAACTTTGGTGCCGCAATCAGCTTGATCATGGCGATCATTATTCTGATTTCCATGTATGTAACCAGAAAACTGGATAAGGAAACACCGGAGGCAAATGACTGATGGAAAAGAAAAACGGAATTCTTTCAAAGATCTTTATCGGCATCATCATGCTGTTCTTCTATGCACCGATTTTCTATGTCGTGTTCTTCAGTTTCAACAGTTCAAAATCACTGACAAAATTCACCGGTTTCTCTTTGAAATGGTATGAATCCATGTTCCAGAACAGACCGATCATGGATGCAATCTGGTATACGGTTGCATGTGCTGTCATAGCGACGGTTGTTTCTACCATTGTCGGTACAATTACCGCAATCGGTTTGTCAAAGAGTAAAAAAGTCGTCAGAGAGTTTGTCAACCAGGTAAACAATCTGCCGATGCTGAACCCGGAAATCGTTACTGCAATCGGATTGATGTTATTCTTTACGTCACTCCGTATCCAGACCGGATTTCTGACCATGGTTCTGGCACATATCGCATTCTGTATTCCATATGTTATTCTGAGTGTATTGCCAAGGTTACGAAGGCTGGATCCCAATATGGCAGAAGCCGCACTGGATTTAGGCTGTACACCATGGCAGGCGATGTGGAAGGTTATTATTCCACAGATTAAAGAGGGTATTATTGCCGGTGCATTAGTTGCATTCTCGATGTCGTTTGATGACTTCGTCATTTCCATGTTTACAACCGGTCCAGGTGTAACGAATATTTCGATTTATGTATACGGCAGTGTTAAGAGGGTAAATCCTACAGTGAATGCATTATCCGCACTGATTGTTTATGTTATTACGATTGTTTTGATTCTTGTAAATGTTGTTCCGATGATCCGTGACAGAAGGAGGGCTAAAGATAATGTCTTGGAGTAAAATTATTAAAGTAACTACTGCTATCTCACTTTTATTTCCGTTAGTTGGCTGCACAGGCGGCGAAAAAGAAGTTGAAGAGGCCGGCGATGCGAAAGAATTGTTTGGCTGTAATGTCATCAATATCTATAACGCAGGTGAGTACATCGATGAGAGTGTCGTTCCGAACTTTGAAAAAATGTACAATGCCAAAGTCAACTATGATACATTTGAATCCAATGAGATGATGTATACAAAACTGCTTGGCGGAAACTCCTATGATGTACTGGTTCCGTCCGATTACATGATTGAACAGCTGATGCAGGAAGGTCTCTTGCAGAAACTGGATCAGTCCGCTATGACAAACAAGGGTATGCTGGATCCGTTCGTTATTGAAATGCAGAAGGTATTTGATCCTGAGCTGGAATATGCAATGCCATATTTCTGGGGCAATGTAGGTCTTGTCTACAATAAGGAAAATGTCAGCGAAGATGATCTGAAGACACAGGGATGGGATATCCTCAAGAATGAGAAGTACAAGGGAAGAATCTACTTCTATGACTCCCAGAGAGACGGTTTCATGATTGCATTTAAAGCACTCGGTTATTCCATGAATACAGATAACACGGAAGAGATCCAGGCTGCATACCAGTGGTTAAGAGAGATGAATGAGACAATGGAACCTGCATATGTTACAGATGAAGTCATTGATGAAATGGTAAACGGCTCCAAGGATATCGCTGTTATGTATTCCGGTGATGCTACATATGTTATGAGTGAGAATGAGGATTTAGGCTGGTATGCACCTGAGCAGGGTACAAACCTCTGGATCGATGCAATGGTTATTCCGAAGAATGCTACATGTCCTGGTCTGGCAAATGCCTTTATCAACTATGCGATCAGCGAAGATGTTCAGGTTAAAAATACAGAGTTTGTCGCATATACACCTGTATTGACAAAAGTCATTGAAGACATGGGCGGAGAAGACGGGGATTTCTCAGAAATTTCTTCTTTCATCCCAAGAACAGAATATGAAAAGGATGAAGTATTCCACTACAATCCGGAATTGAAGAGACAGTTATCTGATCTCTGGAACAAGGTAAAGATTAACTAAAATAAAACTCGGAGAAATCCGAGTTTTTACATGTTCTGGCGTATGCTTTTCAGAGGTGGAAGAGGCACACCGATCAGTCCCTCAATCAGATAGCGCACCAGCTTCCACATGATGAACAGGGAAATGACAGGGATCAGGCAGGAAGTGACAATCATGACAGCGAGTGCTTCGATCAGATTATTGAAAGTATTCTCGAATTTATGTAAAAGGTTTGTCACACCGTCTCCGACAGAATTTAACAGCTTGTCAATCCATCCCTGATCATCTGCATTCTCCTGGATTTCCTGTGAATTCTGATTGGCTTCGTTGATTGTTTCGGTGATTGTGGTCTCATACGTCTGTTCGATTGTTTTGGATGTATATACGCTAAAGGGAACAAGAAGTGCTAAGACAACACTGAAACCGGCAAGTATCATTGCTGCCTTTTTTACCCAGAGCTCATGGATTGTCCATAGGTAAAGAAGATATAACGCACAGCCAGCCGGAACGATCATGACAAAGGTGATCTTGCCGATGACAGTGACAAGATATTTTTCTAATAAAATAGCACATAAGACAATCATGGAATAGGTACTGAGATCAGCCATTTTTGTGGCGATTGGTGTACCGGCATCTCCCGGTATCATACTGATTGCGGCAGAGGCAGCTGTAGAAGCAGCGGTAATCTCCATCACTGTGTCTCTTTTTTCATCAAGATATCCGATTACATCTCTTTGCATGATAGGGGAAGTAATCAGTCGGGAAAGCAGCAAAAAAGAAACAACACCGAGAAGAAAAGCAACTGCGGTTTTAATCCATTTCTGAGTATTTTCGTTCATGTTTTTTCCTCCGTTTTTTCTATTATAACGCATAAAAAAACCTGATGATTCATCAGGTTTATCAATATGCAATATGTCAAATTATGAGGAAACTTTATGATAAAACAGAATTTATATAGACATTCAGCGTTTCACAATATCGATTACACCCTGAATGATCTCGGGATTTGGATAACCTTTACCATTTTTGCCCTTAATGCCATAGAACATTGCATATGCGAAGTTATCGGCCATACACTCTTCGGGATCGATCACATATCCGGTATTGGTTCCGAATACATCGTCGAAGTTAGTTGCCTGTTCCCTTGTGTAATACGTATCTGAACCATCAATCGGAACAAGTACAACAGTTGTGCAGGAATCATCTTCCAGCTGAGCCTGCGCATAGTCCATCGTTGTGATCCAGGCTGTAAAACAATCAACTTCCTGACCGTCAATCATGAAAGTTGCATACGCATCATGGTGTTCAACATCGGGATTGCTGAGATAACGTTCCTGTACACAAGGCGGTAATGCAAAATCAGTATCAGCAACATTGAAATGAATAAGGGAGTACATCTTTGTCCTGAATGCAGGATTGCATCTGCTGAGGCAATGGAAATATTCATGCCATAACAACTCATCAAAAAAGTCTGAAAAACCCGGAATGATGCTCAATACAGAATATATCGTAACAAATCCGGAATTCAGATAGATCTGTGTGCCATGTGTATATCCGCTGTTTCCCATTTCCACCGACATGTCTGATTTCACAAATACAATCTCGTCTGTTTCAGGAAATGTATAACCATTCCAGGCAAGTTTTATGGCCATCTTAGCAATCTCATGATCAATGAAGTATTTTTCGATGATATTGTAATCCCGGATCTCATTGGTGGATACCTCCAGCAATTCTTCCATTGTTGCACCGCTTTTTTTCAGCCTGAATTCAATATCATTCTGTGTATAGTTAGAATAATACTCCGTATTTGACAGCATCAGCTCTTTTCCTTCCTCTGCAGAAGCGTAGCGATGCGGGATCTTTTGTGTAAATATGATTGTGACACATATATTGATTGCAACAAAAGCTGCAATGATAATTGCAATGATCTTAAATACTCTTTTGAAATTCTTTTTCTTGTTTTGATTTTTGGTGCTGATACTCATAAATCCTTATTGTCCTTCGTTTTTCTTTTTCAATTGCCGGTCACATTTTTATCCTTTTTCACATCTTCCCCGTAAATTGTTGCAAAGTCATCCCGCATGGAAATGGTCCTGATACCCAGTTCTGTGTAACTGTCGATTTTTTCGGCAGCACCCGGATCTCCCCATTCCCGCTCCTCATCATCGGCAATCACCATGTAAGAGAGTGCAGGATATGGATTATTTACAAGCACATATGTGCACATGGCTAAATCTCCGGAACTGTTTCCGAAGGCAAGTACCGGCTGCTGACCGATCTCACGGACAATGGCATCTACCTTGCACATTTTTGCATTCTCGCCATAATAGCTTCCGTCAAACACCACATCATCCGTTAACTGAAATGTGTAATCACCATCCTCGGCATCCCCTTGTCCCGTGGCTGTGTAACCATACTCTGTCCCGATGACATATCGGGGCTGAATGCCGATTGTATCCCGGACAATCGCCCGGACGATGTTGCGTTCTGTTGCGGTCACGATATAAATGGTGAAGTCATAAGTCTTCAAAAGATTCAGGACCTCTGTCATCGGTTTGTAGAACGCATCGCCGCGTTTCAAACCTATAAAACCTTCCGCATCAGAATCCATAAAGGATTTTACGTAATCCTCCAGTTCCGAAGGGGAGAGACCTGCATAAGCAATTGCAGCAGCTTCAGCCTGCCGTGTACTTATGCCGGAAGGTTTTTCCTGCCACTTTATATCGATTATTTCCTGTGCAACAGCGCGAACTTCATCACTCGGTGTATAATCCTGATGATTCAATACGTAATCTGTAAATACCATGTATTCAAAACACCGCGGATAAGTTTCGCACATCAGCGTGCCATCCAGATCAAATACGGCAATACGATCCTCCACGGGGATATAATTCTCATTTCCTTCTTCGGAGATGACTGTCAGGTAGTTCATCAGATCAGTTTTAGCTTGGGCATTATCTTTCCATGAAGATAATAGATTTTCATCTGTACCGGATGCTTCCGTCTGTGCAGAATCCTGCTTTTTCCTGCAGCCAGCAGTGAGAATCATCATCATTATCACCATCAAAAGAAAGGCTGTCCGTATATATGCAGTCTTAATGTTATTCATTGACTCATCCTCCTTGTCAAAATACGTCTATGGAGCGACACCTGCTCACAAATTTGGTATCCATGGGCATGCTCCGGATGTAATACATCTGGTTTTCATCCTGCCTTACACAATAAGATACCGCTGTCTGTAATTTTATCTTACAGTATTTATTTGTCTGCAGTTTCCGTTTTTTTTCGAGCAAAGTATACTATATGCTCTTATTTCTAACAATAATAAAA
>JAFYCG010000275.1 GCA_017539825.1 Solobacterium sp.
AGAAAGTCATTGCTTCAGACGGAGAAGATCTCGCATATAATAAAAAGACTCTGAAGGCCTTCAAACAGAAAAAAAAGAAACGGCCACATCGGGTATCATGTCCGGTGTGGTCGTTCTTTTGTTTTCTATAGGATAAGATGTACAGTTTGTCCGCATCAGAATTTCATCAGTCGAACAGGATTGTTTCCGTAATTCACTGATATCAACGAATTCACCCCTCATTGTCGGAAAGCCGATCATTGATATTTCATATCGTGATATATCTACGTCTTTACACTTCGTAAGAGAATGTAAACTTCTTCGAAATTTCGTAAAAAATATCAATAAAATTTCATTTTAGTGTAACCTTTTGCCGCTATTACGGGTATTTATAGTGAAAGATATAAATTATCGGAAAGGATACAAATGATGAAAAACACATTACTGACATTAACCGCTTTAGCGATATGTTATACAGCAATTGACGGATGCGACACACCAAAGGAGGACCCCTCCTATAACTACACAACGAATTACGAAGACAACAGTTCTACAACCTACACGACAAATATATTCAACACCACTTATCGTGATAGTGGATATATGTATACTTCAGATGATCTTGTACAACTCGTTACCAGCTATTATTATCGGGATCATTCTGCTGATATACAGTTATATTACTCAGCTGAGTACAATGACAATGATACATATACTATCAATCTGATGCAGGATCTCGGCGATCATTATTACATATGGGCTTCTTATCAGGTGAATCCCTACGGAAATGGATATGATCTCATCAACAACCCCGAGCAGACAATGCAAATTGACTTTGTGACAAATACAACGACTTATACACCGTCTCAAAATACAACTGCTTCTTATGAAACAACTTCTTACGATTATGATTCTTATGATGACAATACATATGATTATACTTCTTATGATGATTACTCATATGACGATGATACACAGACAGCACCGATGCCGGATCATGAAATCCAGATCAGTGAGATCTTAGGTAAATGGTCTCCGGATATCAACGCAGCTGAGCCGGAAATCATTGAGTTCTATCTGGATAACGGCGTATTAAAATATGATTATTACACAATCCTGCTTGGTAACGGAAATGGTTTCAATATCAAAAACGAAACAACCAAATTTGAATACAACAACGGACTCGTTTCATTCTATGGAAATCAGGGAAATTGTTACTGTCTGGGTTCCGACAATATGACCGCTTATATTTCATTCTATCTTGATCAGATTGCATACGGGTACATCACCGTTCAGAGGGATGGAGAAATTTTCTACAGGGTATATGACTGAAAACATCCTCAATTTGAGGATGTTTTTTATTCAAATTCTTTAATACATGCAAATGCATTGAGACTTCTCGGATAACCGATATACGGAACCATCTGTTCAACGACTTTTCTTAAGAATGCAGGATCATTCCCTACATTGATGTTTCCCTGAATATGACTTCTTAACTGTGATTCACAACCACCCTGTGCCAGAAGGAAGCAGAATGTGATCATTTCTCTTTCGGCAAGATTTAATCCTTTTCTGGTGTAATAATCTCCGAAACAATTGGAAGCTAACCAGTAGTTTACCGTACCGCCTTTGTAGAAGTCTTTCATGCCTTCACCGAAGATTTTCACCTGTGCCTCTGTTCCTGTCGGTTGTCTTGTCTCCTGGGTATTGGTTAATCTGGATTCTTTGGATTCTTCGATGTTCAATGCCTTAAACATCTCGTTTGTTCTCTGCAGGAACGGGAATACTCTGGCTATGCCAAGATACGCTGTACTCTGATAGACAACCTCTTTGATTTCTTCCGGTTTTAAACCGAAGCTGTTGATACATGCAGGAATCACAAAGCCAAACTCATCCACTGCTCCGCATCCCATACATGTCGCCAATAATGCCAGAGATCTGTTACGATCGGAAAGATCATTTGCGTTTACAACTTCATCATATGCCCAGTTTTCATACCTCACCGTGTACTCATAATCCGGATCATTCTCATTGACCGGATAACCGGGGAACATCTTTTCATGAAATTCTTTTGCCTTGTCTTTATACATGTTTTACCTCATATTTCTATGTTCATTATAAATGTTAATATTGTTCTATGCAAAGAAAGACAATTATTGCTTTCTTATTCTTTTTCGTATGCAGGATGATAGGAGGCAAACTGTGCCAGCTGTGCATCATTACGATGATAGTATCTTGTGCCTGTATTCAGCTTGGCAATTTCAGCCATTTCTTCATCCGTCATTTTGAAATCCAGAATATCAAGATTATCTTTGATATGTGCGACATTTCTGCTTCCCGGTATAACCACAAAACCCATCTGTGTATGCCATCTCAGAATGATCTGTGCCGGAGATTTACCGTATTTTTCAGCCAGTTTTTTGAATACAGGCTGTTCAATCAAGGACTTATCTCCATGGCCTAACGGATACCAAGCCATCAACTTAATACCGTATTTATCTAATGTTTTTCTTAATTCATCCTGGGCAAAATACGGATGCGCTTCGACCTGCATAAACTGCGGAACAACTTCCCATTTTGTCTCCAGCTCTGCCAGAAATTCTCCTTCAAAGTTGGAAATGCCAATAGATTTTGCCTTGCCTTCTTTATATGCTTTCTCCAGTTGTCTGTAACCGGCCATCCAGTTACCTGCAGGCTGATGGATATAGAGCAGATCCACATAATCTACACCAAGTCTTTCCAGTGTTTCATCGACTGCATTCTCATTTTCATATTCACTCGGCCAGAGTTTTGTGGACAAAAAGATTTCTTCACGAGGAACACCGCTTTCTTTCATTCCTCTTCCGACTGCTCTTTCATTGACATATGCATTGGCTGTATCAATCAAGCGATAGCCCATCTTTAATGCTTCACGTACACTGTTTTGTGCATCTTCCGGTGCAAGTGTGAAAGTTCCGATCCCTACGAGCGGACAAGTAATGCCATTGTTCAATACGATGTTTTCCATTTTTTATCTCCTTTTAATGTAATTGATATGCACCTGTACGAATTGAAGCGATAACCCCGCCATCGATCAGTAAATCTGTACCGGTAATAAATTTTGCGTGTTCACCCAGAAGGAATGCGCCTGCTTCTGCAATCTCATCACTTGTTCCTGTACGCATGGCTGCAGAAGTATCGATCATCTTCTGATAATTGTTTCCGTTTGCCGCAAACTCATCATAAGCCAAAGGTGTAACGATAATACCCGGGCTTAATGTATTGATACGTGCTCTTCTTTCTCTCCATGTTGTTGCGGCAGCTTTCATTGCCTGCAGATGATTGACTCTTTTAGCGATCATATATGCAAGACCGGATCTTGTTGCGGTTTCCTGAATATATTTGATATCCATTAATTTCTCTGTCGGTGTTTCTAAGATTTCTTTTTCCACTTCATCCGGAATTCTCAACATATAGCCTGTCTGAGAGGAAATGATTAACCCTGCTCCGCCTTCCGCCATGACTTTTCCAAATGCATCTACCGCATATCCTGTACCGACCATATCCAGTTTCAGAATATGTTCAGGACTTGCCTGGTTTGGCGAAGCACCGGCTGTATCAATGAAATACATAACCTTTCCTAAAGAACCTGCCTTCTGTGCAAATGCCTCAACAGAATCTTTGTCCAAAGCATTCACAACACATGTATCAACATCATATCCGCTGTATCGGAATTCTTTAGACACTCTTTCCAGATTTTCTTCACTGATGTCACCAAGCAGTATCTTTCTTCCTGCCGCAATTCTTCTGACGATTGCTGTACCCATGCTTCCGGCACCGAGTAATGCGATGATTTCTTTGTTTTCGTTTCTGTCAAAAATCATGATTGTTCTCCTTTCACTGTTTTAATGATTCATTTTTTATATTATCTGTAGTGTTTCATGCATTTATGCAGTTGCAATTCTGTAAGACATATCGGATATTGTTCCGCGATAGACAAGAAGCAGGAACAAGGAAGCAATACCTGCAACAATCACTTCGGTAATAATGAAGGCAAACCATACCGTATAAACTGTACCGATCTTGGAAAGAATCGTTGCAGTAACAAGCATGATGATTAACTGCATTACCGATGTAAACAGTGTTTTAGAACTGTGTCCCAGTGCCTGAAAGAATGCGCCAAACAACAATGTCATCCCGGAGAACGGGAATACAAAGCTGACAATTCTTAATGCACGAATACCGATGTCCATGACTTCTCCCTGTGCATTAAACATGCTGAGCAATGTCTGTGGTATTAACTGGAAGACACCCAGGCCAAGAAGTGTAATAGCAATTGTTGCCACAAAGCAGATCTTCATGGTTTCAAGAATACGCTCTTTGTATCCTGCACCATAGTTGTAGGAAATAATGGAAACAACCGTATTCTTTAATCCCCATACAGGAATCAAAACGATACTCTGCAATCTGACATAGATTACATATACTGCAGGTGCTGCAGAAGTAAAGTGTAACAGGATCTGGTTCATGCCGAAGATGAGTGTCGGGCTGATGGATTGCTGAAGAGCTGCAGGGAAACCGACTTTCCAGATGCCTTTCATAATATCTGCTTCAGGATAAAACATATCTTTTGAAAAATGAATTTCCTTGTTTGTCTTTAGGTTGAAAATCAATCCGACCAATGCAGCTGCATGCTGGGCAACAACTGTCGCAATAGCAGCACCTCTCATGCCTAATGCAGGTAAGCCGAATAAGCCAAAGATGAGTAACGGATCAAGAATCAGATTGACAAATGTTCCTGTCAGAAGAGAATACATAGAACCGATGGATCTTCCTGTAGCCACTAACATTCTTTCCAGCATAACCTGATTGGCTACACCGAAGGAGAACAGACAGATAATGGATGTATACTGTACACCAAGTTCCTGAATGGCAACAATATCCGTCTGCATTCTGTAGTATGCCTTGACAAAGAACAGACCGAATACGAAGAAGATTGCAAAACAGATCCATTCAATCAACAAGCCGTTACCGGCTGCTTTATCAGCGGATTTTGTGTCTCCTTCACCAAGTCTTTTGGATAATACTGCATTCATTCCTACACTGAAGCCTACGGTAACACAGGCGATTAAGCTTGATATAGGTGTTCCCAGGGACATTGCAGTTAATGCATCTTCACCCAGTCTGGATACGAAGATACTGTCTACGACATTGTATAAAGTGCTTACCAGCATGGATAGAATTACCGGTACAGACATTTTGATCAATAGCTGTTTCACAGGGAGAGATCCCATGATGTTTTCTTTTACTGTTGTTTC